>JACQUS010000518.1 GCA_016210125.1 Chloroflexota bacterium
CGAGGCCGTGGTCGAGCCAGAAGGCGACGACATCGAGCATCGCCTGGCGCACCTCGGGATTGTCGAAGTTCAGGTCCGGCTGGTGGCCAAAAAAACGGTGCCAGAAGTACGCTTTGGCCACCGGGTCCCACGTCCAGTTGGAGATCTCCGTGTCGAGGAAGATGATGCGCGCCTCTCGATACCTTTCCGGGTCGTCTCCCCAGACGAAGTAGTTGCGCTTGGGGCCGTCGGGCGAGCGCCGCGCCTCCTGAAACCACGGGTGCTGGTCGGACGTGTGGTTGATCACCAGGTCGGCGATGACCCGGATGCCGAGCGTGTGCGCCGTGTCGACGAACTCGCGGAAATCGTCGAGCGTGCCGAGGTCGGGGTGGATCTGGAGGTAGTCGGAGATGTCGTAGCCGTCGTCGCGCAGCGGCGACTGGTAGTAGGGCAGGAGCCAGATGCAGTCGACTCCGAGGCTGCGGATGTAGTCGAGCCGCTCGGTCAGCCCGCGGAAGTCGCCCACGCCGTCGGCGTTGCCGTCGTAGAAGGAGCGCACCGGAATCTCATAGAAGACGGCGTCTTTGTACCACAAGCCGTCGTCCGGCGGCTGGCGCAGGTCCTGGACCAGCTCGCTCACCGTTTGCCTCCCGCGTGCGTGCCCCTCTTCGCTGTTGAGCATAATAGAGCGCCGCCGAGGTGCAACGGTAGAGGGCGACGCTACGCCGCGTGTGCTGTCCACCGCGTGCACACCGAGCGGCGGGACGGAGAGAGGGAAGGTGTCTGTCATGCTGAGGCCGAAGGCCGAAGCATCCGCGACCAGTGGGCCTAGCGGGCGCTACGGATTCTTCGCTTCCGCTGCGCTGCGGCTCAGAATGACAGCCTAGCGGCCGCTTCGTGGCAGAGCAGTGGCGACCGTCGGCGCGGTGCGCTAAAAGCACGGCGACTCGTAGTCCTTAGACGGCCAGCCTTGGAGGTGCAAGATTGCCGCCGGCTCGACCTGCGGATCGAGGCGCACGTGCTGCTCGGCGCCCTCCCACAGGTGGTGCGCGTCGGCTATGAGCTCGTGCGCGACGTACTTCTCGCCGGGGCCGATGCCGGCGGCCTCTAGCGGCACGACGATGCGCGACTCGTGCGCCTCGAAGGGGTCGAGATTGACCGCGACGAGGATCACGTCGCGCTTGTCGGGCGTCGCCTTGCCGTAGAGCAGCACGTTGTCGTTGTCGGCGTGGTAAAAACGCAGGTTGTCGTAGCGCTGCAGCGCCGGGTGGGCTTGGCGGATCTGATTCAGTCGGGCGATGTACTCCTTGATGTTGCCTGGCCGATCCCAGTCCCAGACCTTGTACGCGTACTTCTCCGAGTCCGCGTACTCCTCGCGGCCGGGGATGGCCGTGCTCTCGCACAGCTCGTAGCCGTTGTAGATGCCGTAGACCGACGAGAGCGTCGCCGCAAGGGCCACACGCATCTTGAACGCCGGCCGCCCGCCCTGCTGGAGGATGAAGGGCAGAATGTCCGGCGTGTTGGTGAAGAGGTTGCCGCGCAGGTACTCCTTGACGTCGGTCTCCGTCAGCTCGGTGAAGTACTCGGTCAGCTCGGCCTTGAAGTTTCGCCACGTGAAGTACGTGTAGGACTGGCTGAAGCCGGCCTTGGCCAGCAGCTTGAGCATCTTCGGGCGGGTGAAGGCCTCCGATAGGAAGACGACATCCGGCCGCTCGCGCTGCACCTCCTCGATGAGCCAGCGCCAGAAGGCCACCGGCTTGGTGTGCGGATTGTCGACGCGGAACGTGGTAACACCCTGGGCGATCCAGAAGTCGATGATGCTCATCATCTCCTGCCATAGCTCGCGCCAGGCCTCACAGGAGAAGTTGAGCGGGTAGATGTCCTCGTACTTCTTCGGCGGGTTCTCCGCGTGCTTGATGGTCCCGTCGGGCCGGTGGTAGAACCACTTCGGGTGCTCACGGACGTACGGATGGTCGGGCGAGCACTGGACCGCGAAGTCCAGCGCTACCTCCATGCCCAGCGCGTTGGCCGCGGCGACGAAGCGGCGGAAGTCCTCCAGCGTGCCGAGGTCCGGGTGCACGGCCTTGTGGCCGCCCGCCTCGGCGCCAATCGCGTAGGGGCTGCCGGGATCGGTCGGCCCGGCGACAAGCGCGTTGTTCGACCCCTTGCGGTATGACCGGCCGATCGGGTGGATCGGCGGCAGGTAGACCACGTCGAAGCCCATGGCGCGGATCTCCGGCAGGCGGGCGGTGCAGTCATCGAACGTCGCGCTGCGACAAGGCACCGTGCCCTGCGAGCGTGGCAGCATCTCGTACCAGGCGGCGAAGCGTGCGCGCTCGCGCTCGACGACGACCTCGAGGATGCGATCGTAAACGGTGCTGGCGCTGCGGTCGGGATAGCGGGCGACGAGCACAGCCACCTCGGCGCTCACCGCGAGAGCAGCCGCGGCCTGCTGGTCCGGCGCTGCGCCGATGCGCTCGGCGACGTAGCGCAGCCGCTCAGCGTCGCCGCCACTGGCGCGCTCGGCGGCCTGGACGATAAGGCGGCGGCCTTCGAGCAGCTCGCTGGCGACGTCCTGCCTGGCGGCGAGTCGCTTCTCCATCTCCTGCCGCCAGGAGGCGAAGGCGTCGCGCCAGGCCTCGACGGTGTACTCGTAGCTCGTGTTCTCGACCAGTACGAACGCGCCACACCAGCGGTCGTTGTCGACGTAGCGCATCGACGTCTCGCGCCAGGCGGTCTCGTTCCAGCGGCGGTACTTGACCACGGCCGCGAGGGCGTCGTGCCCTTCGAGCAGGATGTCGGCCCAGACCTCGAACGTCGCACCCACCTCGCGCTTGACCGGGTAGCGCCCGGCGTCGATCTCGGGGTAGACGCTCTCGATCACGGCGCTACGCGCATGATCGGGAAGCGGCATGCCTGCGACCTCCCCGCATGGTGTGGGTCTCAGCCGCGGCGCGCGGGATGGCCGGCGAGCGCTCCGCAGCGGTGCCGCGGTGCACGGGGCTGCGGCCGGGCGCAGCGTCGTCAGCGCCCGCCGAGCGCCCCGACGATCCAGAGCCAGCCGGCGAAGACCGCCGGAACGGCCAACGTCGTCGCCAGCATGCGCCAGCGCACCTCACGCCGCACCAAGCCCGCCATCGCGGTAAGCGCCCGCAGCCGGCGCTCGGCGAGGTCGACGCGCTCCTGAAGCCGGGCAGTGCGCTGGAGGAGCTGGTCAGTCTGCTGGATGGCGTAGGCGGCGCGCGAGCCGGCGTGCTGCGCCGCGACGCGGCCGTCGTGCTCGTGCAGCGCTGCCATGACCATGTGCTCGAAGCGCTCGAGGCGCTCTTCCAGCTCGAGGCGCTCCGCCTGCTGCCGCCGCTCCCACGGTGTGAGCTTCGTCGGTCGCAGCCGCACGGCCCTCCCTCCAACCGACCTGCCCCTGCCGAGGTCCGCGTCGCACGCCTCTATGTTTAGTATACGGATGCGGCAGTCAAGCAGGGTCGGCCGCCGCCGAGGCCAGCGCGACGGCGGTTCGGAGGTCGGGCACGCGCGCGCAGTCGGCGAAGGTGTCCAGCAGGCCCAGGCGGTCGAGCAGGACGGCGCGCATGCCGACTCCGCGCGCGCCCACGACGTCCGAGTGGTACTGGTCGCCGATGTGCAGCGCGCGCTGCGGCGCGATGCTGAGGCGCGCCAGTGCGGCGTGGAAGATGGCCGGCGCGGGCTTCTCGCAGCCGACGTCACACGAGCAAACCAGGGCGTCGAGGTGCGCGGCCAGCCCGAGCTCGTCGCAGAGCGCCTCCAGATTCTGGTCAGTGTTGCTGATGACGGCGACACCGGCGTCGCCCTCGCGCGCGGCGCGCAGGGCCGGCAGCGCATCGTCGAAGAGCACCAGCCCCCGCGGCAGCTGCGAGTAGGTGTGGTAGACGCGCAGGGCGAGCTCCGGCGGCACGTCGACGCCGGCCGCGGCGAGCAGGTGCTGCTCGTACGCGGCGAGGAACGCGCTGCGGTCGTCGCCCTCGAGCAGGGCGATAGGCCGGCGCGCGTTCTCCAGCGTCCAGAAGTGCTCGGCGGCGACGTAGGCTACGCGCAGCGCGTCCGCGCTGACCACAAGGCCGTGCGTCGCGGCGGCCTGCTCCTGGCGCTCCTCGCGCAGCGGGCTGAAGTGGCACAGGGTGTTATAGAAGTCGAAGGTGACGGCGTGTAGGCGCCCGTTGTCCATCGGCATTAGCATACCACGCGCACCGGGCGCGCCGCTGGCTCACCTGTGCTGCGATGCGTGCGATCGCGGTAGGGGCGCGGTTATCGCGCCCGACGCACTGCGTTCTCCCCGCACGACTGGGCTGATGCCTCGTCTACTTGCCGGCCATACCGAAGCTGTAGACCCGCCCCAGCTCGGGCGCTGTGACGCTGAGCCCCAGGTCCATCGCGTCTATCGCCGCCTGCACCTCAGCGACGGTCGTCTGCCCCGGCTGGGGCGCCGCGCGGTGGTGGTGCGGGATGACCATGCTCAGATTCGGGTTGTTGGTCTTCAGCAGCCTGACCTGCATGGCGAAGTCCAGCGGCTCGCGGTCGCCGTTCATCGGCAGGATCGCCATGTGCGGCTTGTACATCTCCGCCCACAGCGCCTGGTCCTGGGTCGCCCCCGTGCTGCCGGCGAAGTAGACCGTCCAGCCGTTCTCGAAGCTAATGACGAAGCCGGCGGCCGGACCGCCGTAGGGCGTCGTCGGCGTCGGCTGCGGGAGGCCCGAGCCGTGCACCGAGCCGACCATGCGGACGATGATGCTCTCCATCCGCAGACGGCCACCCGGATTGCTGCGCACGACCTGCTGCTGCGGCACGCCCTGCTCGATGAGCCACGTGCCCAGCTCGAAGGGCTGGAACGTGCGCGCACCGGTGCGCTTGGCGATGTCGACGGTGCTGCCCACCTCATCGCGGTGGCCGTCGGCTGGCAGGATGAGGTCGGCCTTGGCGATGTCCTCGACCTTGACCGGCGAGTCTGGGTTCTGCACGAACGGATTGATGAGGATGACCTTGCCTGTGGTGGAGGTGAAGCGGAAATGCGACCAGCCGAGCCACTCCCACGTGACGCTGCCATCCTGGGCGAGCGCGCGCGGCGGGCTCTGCCAGCGCGCTGGGACGGCGAGCGCAGCGAGGGCCAGGGCAACGGCGACGGCGGCGACGGCGAGGCGAACTGCAAGGCGCGACATCGGTCTCCTCCCCTATCAAGTGTCGTCCCGCTGGGCGGCCAACCGTGCCCACGGGAGCACGCTTGCACGTAAGGGCGATTCTAGGGCCGACGCCGGGAACCTGTCAACGCGCCAGAGCTACGGGCCGCCGCCGGACCGCGGCTCGCGCGGGAAGAGCCAGCGCCAGAGGCCCAAGGTGCCTTTGGCGGCGCGGATGGCCAGCCAGACCCCACTGTAGATCGACGTCGCGCCGATGATCAGCCAGATGAAGCCGCGGTCGAGTGCATCGTCAAGCGGGTCCTTCTTCTTGTGCGGGCGGCGCTGCTGGTCCATCAGTACGCCTTGGCAAAGAGGACCGCTGACCCTTCGCGTCCGCACACCAGGCAGGCCTGGCGATCGTCCGGCCGGTCGAAAGGGATGTTGCGGATCGTCGCGCCGCTGCGCTCCTTGACCGCAGCCTCGCACGCGGCCTCGCCACACCACGGCGCCCAGACGAAGCCGCGCCGCTCCTCGACCACCTCCTCTAGCTCTGCGACGGTGGCCGCGCGCGCAGTGTGCTCGTCGCGGAAGCGGCGGGCGCGGTCGAGCAGCGAGCGCTGGATATCCTCCACCAGCGCGGGAACAGCGGAGCCGACGCCGGAGCGCGGCAGGGGCCGCTTCTCGTGCGTGTCGCGGCGCACGGCGACGACCTGGTTGGCGGCCACGTCGCGCGGCCCGACCTCCAGCCGCAGCGGGACGCCGCGCAGCTCCCACTCGTTGAACTTCCAGCCCGGCGTCTGCTCGCGCCAGTCGCTCTGCACGCGGATGTGCGGCCGCAGGTCGCGCTCCAGGTCGGCGACGAAGGCAGCGACGGCCTCGCGCTCGGCCTCCTTGCGGAAGATGGGCACAATGATCACCTGAATCGGCGCGACGCGCGGCGGGAGCACGAGCCCACGGTTGTCGCCGTGCACCATGATGATGGCGCCGACGAGCCGCGTCGAGACGCCCCAGCTCGTCTGCCAGACGTGCTTGCGCTGGCCGTCTTTGTCGAGGAAGGTGATGTCGAAGACCTTGGCGAAGTGCTGGCCGAGGTTGTGTGACGTGCCGGCCTGCAGGGCGCGCCCGTCGCCCATCAGCGCCTCGACCGAGTAGGTGCGCAGCGCGCCGGCGAACTTCTCCGACTCGCTCTTGCGGCCTGGCACCACCGGAATGGCCAGGTCGTTCTCAATGAAGTCCTGGTACACGCCGAGCATACGCAGCGTCTCTTCCTCGGCCTCCTCCTCGGTGCGGTGCGCGGTGTGTCCCTCCTGCCAGAGGAACTCGGTCGTCCGCAGAAAGAGGCGCGTGACCTTCTCCCAGCGCATCACGTTGGCCCATTGATTGACGAGCACCGGCAGGTCGCGCCACGACTGAATCCATTTGGCGTACATGGTGCAGATGATCGTCTCGGATGTCGGGCGGACGGCCAGGCGCTCTTCCAGCTCCTCGTCGCCGCCGTGGGTCACCCAGGCGACCTGCGGAGCGAAGCCGGCCACGTGCTCGGCCTCCTTGCGCAGGAAGCTCTCGGGGATGAGCAGCGGGAAGTAGGCGTTGGCGTGGCCGGTGTCCTTGAAGCGCCGGTCGAGGCCCTGCTGCATGTTCTCCCAGAGGGCGAAGCCGTACGGGCGGATGACCATGCAGCCGCGCACCGGCGCGTAGTCGGCCAGCTCGGCCTTGAGCACGACGTCGGTGTACCAGCGCGAGTAGTTCTCGTCCTTGTCGACGATCTCCTCGACGAAGCGCGCCTCGTCGCGGGTGGCCGCGGCGGCATGAGCGCCGCGTGCGTCCTGCCCGTGCGCGGTCGTCTCGTCGCTCATTGCGCACTTCTCCTACCGCGTGCCCCAGTCGATGCGTTCCAGCGGAGCGACGATGTCGCGGTACGAGATGAAGAGCACCAGCGACATCAGCAGGATCATACCAACCAGGTGCACCAGGCCCTCGCGCCGTGGGTCGATGCGCCGCCCGCGCAGGGCCTCGATCAGGACGAACAGCAGCCGGCCGCCGTCCAGGCCGGGGATGGGCAGCAGGTTGGCGACGGCCAGACCGACGCCGAGCACGCCGCCGGTCCAGAGCGGCGGGAACCACCAGCCGCTCTGCATGGTCTCCTCGACGGCCTGGCTGGCCACCTGGTAGATGCCGATCGGCCCGACGGGCCGGGCGGCCTCGGCCGGCAGCACGTTGCGCAGGACGAGCACAGGCACATAGAGCGTGAAGGCGGCCATCTGGCCGGCCTGCCCAGCCGCGCGCACTAGCGCTTCGCCGAGCGGCAGCGAGCGCGGCTGCACCACGGCGTTGCGGTTGGCGATCTGGACGCCCAGCGCGCCCTCGCCCGGCGGTGGGTCGACGCGCGGCACAAGGCTGACGGTCAGCGTCCGCCCATCGCGCTCCAGCGCGAGGGTGATCGACCGGCCCAGGCGCTGGCGCGTCTCTGTGACCAGGGTCTCGCTGGTGTCGATGGGCGTGCCGTTGACCTGCCGTACCACGTCGCCCGGCTCGACGCCGGCCTGCTCGGCCGGCGAGTCTGGCGCGACACGCTCGATGGTCACGTCGCTGCGCACGAGCGCCGGGTAGCCGGCGACGAACGCGCTGGTGAACAGCAGGATCGCCAGAACGACGTTCATGGCCGAACCGGCGAGCAGGATGATCGTGCGCGCGAGCTTCGGTGCGTGAGCAAAGCTGCGCGGCTCGCTGGGGTCCTCCTCGCCGAGAAGTCGGACGAAGCCGCCCAGCGGCAGCAGGTTGATCGAGTACTCGGTCTCGCCGCGGCGGAAGGCCCAGAGCCGGGGCGGGAAGCCGAGGCCGAACTCCTCGACCTTGACGCCGGCCAGCTTCGCGGTCAGGAAGTGGCCCAGCTCGTGTACGAACACCATCACCCAAAGCAAGACGGCGAAATAGGCAACCGATGCCAAGGTCTGGTCCATGACTCCCATCCTGATGCTATGCCGAGCCGGCGGCGCCGGCGTCGCTGCGCTCGGCGCCTGCCCGCACGGCCGAGACGGGCTGCGCCGCCGCCGCGGCGCGCTCGCGCACGACGGCCCGCGCCAGCTCGTCCGCCTGGCGGATGTCGTCGATCTCGGGCTCCCAGACCGGCGCGTGCCGGTCGAGGGCCGCGGCGACCAACGGCGCGACGTCGGTAAAGGCGACCTGCCCGGCCATGAAGCAGGCTACCGCCTCCTCGTTGGCTCCGCTCAGCGCCGCCGGGTAGGTCCCGCCGTGCTGGCCGGCCTCGCGCGCCAGGCTTAGGCAGGGGTAGCGCTCGGGGGGCACGTGGCCGAAGCTCAGCGCGCCGACTGCCGCCAGGTCGAGGTGCGCGACCGACGGCCGTGCCACGCGCTCGGGGAAGGTCAGCGCATACTGGATCGGCAGCCGCATGTCCGGCAGGCTGCACTGCGCCTTCATGCTCCCGTCGACGAAGGCGACCAGCGAGTGGACGATGCTCTCGCGGTGCAGCAAGACCTCGATGCGTTCGTAAGGCACGCCGAAAAGCCAGTGCGCCTCGATGATCTCCAGGCCCTTGTTCATCATCGTGGCCGCGTCGACGGTGATCTTCGGCCCCATGCGCCAGGTCGGATGGCGCAGCGCGTCGGCCGGGCGGACGCGCGACAGGTGCCCCTGCGGCCAGTCGCGGAAGGCCCCGCCCGAGGCGGTGAGGATGAGCCGCGCGACGGCGCGGCCGGACGGCGCCAGGCCGACGAGCGTTGCGAGGTGTGGCTCGTCCGGCGTGCCGACCTCGCCCTGGAGGCACTGCCAGATGGCGCTGGGCTCGCTGTCCACCGGCAGCAGCCGTGCGCCCGTGCGCCGCGCGACGCGTGCCAGCAGCGGGCCGGCGGCGACGATGGCCTCCTTATTGGCCAGCGCGACATCCTTGCCCGCCGCGAGCGCGGCGACGATGGGCTCCAGGCCGGCGTGGCCGACGGTCGCCGCGACCACCACGTCGGCTTCGGGGAGCGTGGACAACTCGCGTGCCGAGATCACCCGCGCGCCGCACGTGCGCAGCGCATCGGCGCGCGCGGCGAGCGCGGCCTCGTCGGCCGCGGCGACGTAGCGCGGGCGGAAGCGCCGTACCTGGTCGAGCAGCAGGTCGATCTGCCGGCCGGCCGCCAGGCCGAGCACCTCGAAGCGCTCGGGCAGCGCTGCGGCGACGTCCAGCGTCTGCTGCCCGATGGAGCCGGTGCTGCCGAGGATGACCAGGCTCTTCACAGGCGGCCAAACCGGCGGCGGCGCTGGCTGAAGGCGACGACCGCGCGCCGCAGCTCCTCGCGGTCGAAGTCGGGCCAGTACGTCGGCGTGGCGTAGTACTCGGCGTACGCCGCCTGCCAGAGCAAGAAGTTCGACAGGCGCATCTCGCCGCCGGTGCGCACGATCAGGTCGGGGTCGGCCTGGCCGGCGGTGTAGAGGAAGCGCGCCACGGTCTCCTCGTCGATCTCCTCGGGCCGCAGGCCGGCGCGGACCATGCTCCGCGCGGCCTCGACGATCTCAGAGCGCCCACCGTAGTTGAAGGCCACGTTCAGGGTGATGCGGTCGTTGGCTGCCGTGAGCTCGAGCACGCGCCGGATGGCCTTGGCTAGCCGCTCGGGCACGCCGTCCAGCCGGCCGATGTGGCGCACGCGGACGCCGTTGGCGTGCAGGTGCTTGGCCTCGCGGCGGATGACTATCTCGAGGAGCTGGAGCAGCCCCTGGACCTCTTCGGCAGGGCGGCCCCAGTTCTCGGTCGAGAAGGCATAGATCGTGAGCGTTTCGACGCCGAACTCGACGGCGGCCTTGAGCACGCGCCGGATGTTCTCCGTCCCGGCGCGGTGGCCGGCGAGGCGCGGCAGGCCGCGGGCCTCGGCCCAGCGGCCGTTGCCGTCCATGATGATGGCCACGTGCCGCGGCACCGGGCAGATGCCCTCCGCCGTGCCGGCGAGGGCCGTGGCCGCTTCGAGAGGTCGCGTCGTCGTCTGCATGGCCCTGAGCCAGCCTAAACCGTCATAATCTCGTGCTCTTTGGCGCGGGCCACCTCGTCCGCCTCGCCGATCATCTTGTCGGTCACTTTCTGGAGGCGGTCCTGGCCGCGCTTGCTCTCGTCGGCCGAGATGCGCTTGTCCTTCTCGGTCTGCTTGAGCTTCTCGACGCCGTCGCGCCGCGCGTTGCGAATGGCCACGCGCGCCTCCTCGGTGCGCTTGTGGAGCTGGCGCACCAGCTCCTTGCGGCGCTCCTGGGTAGGTTGCGGTAGGACGAGGCGGATCACCGCTCCGTCGCTGTTGGGCGTGATGCCGAGGTCGGACTTAAGGATCGCGCGCTCGATGGCCGGCAGCGACGAGCGATCCCAAGGCTGGATGGTGAGCACGCGTGCCTCGGGGACGGAAACCGTGGCGAGCTGGTTGACTGGCGTGGGCGTGCCGAAGTAGTCGACCTGCACGCGCTCCAGCAGCGCCGGGCTGGCGCGCCCGGTACGCACCACGGCTAGGTCGTGGCGCAAGTGCTCGATCGCTTTCTTCATCCGCCCTTCGACGTCGGCGATGATCTCGTCCACCATCGTAGCCTCCTCAGCCGTCGCTCACCAGCGTGCCAATCGGCTCGCCGAGCACCACGCGCTCGATGTTGCCCTCGCGGTTGAGGTTGAAGACGATGATCGGGAGCTTGTTCTCCATACACAACGACAGCGCCGTGCTGTCCATCACGCGCACGCCGATGTTCAGCCCGTCGAGGTAGGTCAGGCGCTTGATGAGCTGCGCGTCGGGGTGCACCAGCGGATCGGCCGTGTAGACGCCCTCGACGCGGTTCTTGGCCATGAGCAGCGCCTCGGCCTCGACCTCGACGGCACGCAGCGCCGCAGCGGTGTCAGTGGTGAAAAACGGGTTGCCCGTGCCGGCGGCGAAGATGACCACGCGACCCTTCTCCAGATGGCGGATGGCGCGCCGGCGGATGTACGGCTCGGCGACCGCGTAGATGGCGATGGCCGTCTGCACGCGCGTGACCACGTCGAGCTTTTCCAGCGCGTCCTGAAGCGCCAGGGCGTTGATCACCGTGGCCAGCATGCCGGCGTAGTCGGCTTGCGCGCGGTCCATGCCGCGCTCGGCCATGGCCTGCCCTCGCCAGATGTTGCCCGCTCCGACGACGATGCCGGTCTGCACGCCGTGGTCGACGGCGACCCGTTTGATCTGCTGCGCGACGGAGAAGAGCGTCGGAGGATCGATGCCGAAGGCGCGCTCGCCCATGAGCGCCTCGCCGCTCAGCTTAAGAAGAACACGGCGGTAGCGCGGCCGCGGCGCGGCCGGCGCATCCGGTCGCTCGGCTGGTTCCTGATCCACGCTGCTCTCTCGCACGCTCGTACTACCCGGGCATCGGAGCGAGGCATGCCTCGCCCCCGGGCGGACTGCACACGCCGCTACGAGCCACCCAGCTCGAAGCGCGCGAAGCGGCGAACGACGACGTTCTCGCCCGTGCGCGCCGCGGCGTCGACCACGAGATCGCGCACGGTGCGCTTCGGATCGCGGATGTATGGCTGCGCCAGCAAGCAGACCTCCGCCGGATCGGCGTCCTCGATATCCGATGGCAGATCGTCCTCGCTCAGGTACTGCGGGGCCGTCGCGGCGACCTGCATGGCCAGCTCGTGCGCCAGCTCGCGGAAGGTGTCGCTGCGGGCCACGAAGTCTGTCTCGCAGTTCACCTCGACGAGCGCGCCGATGCGGCCGCCGGCGTGGATGTAGGAGTCGACCAGGCCCTGGCGCGCCGTGCGGCCCGCGCGCTTCTCGACGGCGGCCAGACCCTTCTGCCGCAGCAGCTCGACGGCGCGCTCCTCGTCGCCGCCGACCTGCTCCAGCGCACGCTTGCAGTCCATGATGCCGGCACCCGTGCGGTCCCGCAGGCGCTTGACGGCATCGGTCGAAACCTGAACGCTCACCCTTTTTCCCTCTCCCCTCATTCTGAAAACGGCCCACGCCGGCGGGGTGGCAAGTCGCCCAGTGGTCGCGCCCAGCGCCCTACCCGTTCCATCGTTGACACGCTCGCCGTAGGGGCGTCAGCGACCGGCCTCGGCTTGGGGCGCAACGGCGCCGGCGTCCGCGACGGCGGGCTGGCTTTCGACGCTGGCCGGCGGCACGTCGGCATCGCTGAAGACAGCCGCCAGCTCGGCGGTCGTCGCCTCGTCCTGGGCCGCGTTGCGGCGCTCCATCTCGTCCTCCAGCGCCGCCTCGTCCAGCGCGAGCATGGCCGCGGCCTTCTCGGCCTCCTCGGCCTCAGCCGCCTGCTGGCGCAGCGCGCGCCCGTCGATCACGGCGTCGGCGATGCGCCCGGTCAGGAGCTTGACGGCGCGGATGGCGTCGTCGTTGGCCGGAATCGGGTAGTCGATCTCCTCCGGATTGCAATTGGTGTCGACCAGGGCGATGATCGGGATCTCCAGGCGGCGCGCCTCGCTGACGCCAATGCGCTCCTTGGCCGGATCGACGATGAACACGGTGTCGGGCAGGCGATCGAGGTGGCGGATGCCGCCGAGCATCTGCTGGAGCTTCGCCAGCTCTTCTTCGAGCCGCGCGGCCTCCTTCTTCGGGAGGTCGCCGAACTCGCCGCGCTCGCGCTGCGCCTCCAGCTCCTCCATGCGCCGGACGCGCTGGCGGATGGTGTGGAAGTTGGTCAGCATGCCGCCGAGCCAGCGCTGGCTGACGTACGGCATCTCGCAGCGGTGCGCCTCGGCCCCGATGGCCTCTTGCGCCTGCTTTTTCGTGCCGACGAAGAGGACGGTGCCGCCGTCGGCGGCGACCTGGCGGGCGTAGTCGAAGGCCTCGTTGAGCTTGTTGACCGTCTGCTGCAGGTCGATGATGTGGATGCCGTTGCGCTCGGTGAAGATAAACGGCCGCATGCGCGGGTCCCAGCGCCGTGTCTGGTGGCCGAAGTGGACGCCGGACTCGAGGAGCATCTTCATCGAGACGGGGGTGGACGACAAGAAATCTCCCTCCTTCGTTATGGCTTCCGCCTCCCTCAACCCGGCGGGAACCTGGCGCCCGGCCAGGCACGACCCGCGCGATCCGGAGGCGTGCAGGATAGACTGGCACGACCAGTATACCATCCTGCGCGCAAGGCCGCCCGCTCGCGCGTTCGCGTCGGCCGACCAGGCAGCGTGCGCGTCTCGCTCCCGCGCGGCCTCGACGGCCCCTCGCATGCTTGACAAGGTGGCACGGCGCGCGTACGGTTGCGCCGAAGCGCGTCTACGTTCGTGGCAGCGCCAAGGCGGGGGAGGCGGGCCGTGAAAGGCGCGACGCCCGACCGCGGCAGGATGCTCAGGCATCCTGGCCTTCGGGCCGCGGGCCGTACGCGTGGTGCCGCCCGGTCGGCGTGGCAGGATCGCCGACGGTGACCGCCCCGACGATCAGCCGGCGCAGAGTGTGGCTCAGGCGGTGCGCCTGTGCCGCCGGCACCGTCGCCGTGCTCCTGGGCATGGTGGCGCTCGGTGAGTCGGCGCTCGATCTCAAGCTTTGGGCGAGCGTCCTGCCCGGCCACCGCGCCATGCTACCGCTCACGGCGGTAACGCTCGTCCTCGCCGGCCTGGCGCTCCTCCTGCGCTGTTATGCTCCCGCGCGGCGCGGCGCGTCCCGCGTGGCCACGGTCTGCGCGCTGGCGGTCACGCTGGTTGGGGTGCTGGCGCTGTTTATACACACGCTGCACTGGAACATCGCCATCGGCGGTGCCACGCTGCTGGACGCGGCCACGCTGGACCGCGCGATCCTCCACGCGCACCCACTCCCGCCGGCCGAGGTCGGCTTTGTCCTGGTTGGCCTGGCTTTGCTGAAGATGGACGCCCCGGGCCGGCGTGCGCGGATGTTCGCGCAGCTCGTGGCGCTGACCGCGCTGTTCGGCGGGCTGCTGGCGTCGACCGGCTACGTCTTCGGCGTCGTGCATCCGTCGAGCGTCGCGTCGCTGCTCCCCTACGCTGGCGTGCCGCTCGATACGGTCGCCGCGCTCGTCGTGCTCTCCGCAGGCATCCTCGCCGCGCGTTCCGACCACGGCCTGGTGGCCCTGCTCGCCGGCGGCGCAAGGGGTGGCGTGACTCGTCGCCTCGTGTACGTGCTGCTCGCGATCCCGCTTGTACTGGGCTCGACCGTATGGGCGGGGCTCGGCACAGGATACTACGACGTCCCGCTCGGATTCGCGCTGCTGATCGCCGCGAGCACGGGCCTGGTCGTCGCGCTGGCCGCCGTGGCCGTGCGCGAGCTCGAGCAGACGGACGTCCGTCGCCAGCAGACCGAGGCGCAGTACCGCAGCCTCGTGGAGCTGGCGCCGGACGCCGTCGTCGTGAGCGATCGGGACGGTCGGATCGTGCTCGTCAACTCGGCGGCCGAGTGGCTCTTCGGCTATCGCCGCGACGAGCTGCTGGGCCGCCCGGTCGAGACGCTCATGCCAGAGGATCTTCGGCAGAGGCACGTGGACCAGCGCGCCGCCTATTACGCTGGCGTTGCCGCGAAGCCGATGGGCGTTGGCATCGAATACCGCTGCCTGCGCGGGGACGGCCGCGCGTTTCCGGCCGAGATCAGCGTCGGCACGGTGGAGAACGGCAGCGATGTCCTGGTCACGGCGGTCATCCGCGACGTGACACAGCGCCAACGTGACGCGGAGGCGCTGCGGGCCAGCGAGCAGCGCTTCCACACGCTGATGGACTCGATGTCGGACATCGTGTTCACGCTCGACCGCGAGCAGCGCTTCGTCGAGATCTTCGGTCGGCCGCTGGAGCGCTACGGCGTGCACCCGGAGCGCTTCATCACCAAGACCGCGCGCGAGATTCTCGGCGCCGACGCGGCGGCGATCCATGAGGCGGCCAACCGGCGCGCGCTCGCCGGCGAGCG
>JACQUS010000531.1 GCA_016210125.1 Chloroflexota bacterium
CGCCAGCGCCTCCGCGAGGTCGACGTGCAGCGGCACCCGGGCCGGCCACTCGGCCGGCACCACGGCCGGGTGCGCGCGCACCACGCCGGCGACCAGTGCCAGCTCGCCGTCCTGTCCGATGGCGCGCGCGACCTCACGCCCCATACGGCCGAGTGCCCCGGCTATGGCCACACGGATCGCTGCCATGGTGCCCCTCCCGCCGCGCCACATCCTTGTGCAAGCGACCGCCCTGGGTGGAGATGCCCCACCCCACCTCCCCAACAGGGTTCCCAGAGGGGGCTTTCCTGCCTCTGGACTCCCCCTTCCCGCGCCGGGAAGCGGGCCCCCGAGGATTAGGTCATCCCCCTCCGCCTTTCAGGGGCACCGATGCGCGTTGGGGCATCTCTTTACGGTATCCCGCGCGCCTGTGGCAACAGCGCTGGAGCGGATTGTACCCTATACTAGGAGCGGGCGATGCTTCTGCCACACACCGGCAGCGCGACTGGGTGAACGTCGAGGCCGAACGACACCTCAGCCTTGGCCTAGTCTCGACTGCTTTGCGCGTGCGAAGCGGAGGACGACGGGTGAGATAAGGCCTGGAGGACGCACATGCCGTTCAACCTTGGAGCACCCGAGCTGTTCCTGATCCTCATCGTCGCGCTGATCGTTTTTGGCCCCGGGAAGCTCCCCGAAATCGGCGGCACCCTCGGCAAGACCATCCGCGAGTTCCGCCGCACGTCCAGCGATCTGACCGCGGAGCTGACGCGCGAGGCCAGGCTGCTCAAGGACAGCGCGTCGCTGGAGACCCGGCCGGCCTGCCCGACGTGTGGCGCCGGCGTCGAGGGCGGCGCCAAGTTCTGCGGCCACTGTGGAGCGAGCCTCACAGCCAAGACGCCGTAATGAGGGGATGGGATGGCAGGTCCGGCCGCGCCGAGCAGCCCTGTAGACTTTCTGAGCACGGTTAGTCTGTTCAAGACGTTGCCGCACGAGGTGCTGGAGGACCTAGCGTCGACGACGGTCGAGCGCCCCTACCCCGCCGGCGCGGAGATCATCCGCCGTGGCGAGCCGGGCGACGGCCTGTACATCGTCCTGGCCGGCCTCGTGCAGGTCTGTGCGACCGAGGGCGCCACGGGCGACGAGCGCGTGGTGGCGGTGTTCGGCCCGGGCGAGGCCTTCGGCGAGCTGTCGCTGCTCGACGGCAAGCCGCGCTCGGCCTCGGTCGTGGCCTCGTGGAGCGCCCGCTGCCTCTTCCTCCCCCGCGATGCCTTCCAGACGCACCTCGACCAGCATCCCGACACGGCGCGCGCCTTGCTGCGCGTGCTCGCCGCGCGGCTGCGCGAGATGGACCGCCGCCTGGCCCAACGGTCGTGAGCGCAGATGGTATACTTCAGGATGTGGCATACGACATCTCTCGGCGCCGAGAGAGCTTAGCTCGCCCATGCTTAGCTCGCTCATGACGTCACACGATCGCGTGCGGGTCTTCGCGCTAGGTGGCGTCGCCGAGATCGGCAAGAATATGCTCGCCGTCGAGTGCGGCGAGGACTTGCTGCTCGTCGATTGCGGCGTCCGCTTTCCCGAGGAAGACCTCCTCGGCATCGACCTCGTCATCCCTGACATCGGCCATATCATCGAGAACCGCGCGCGCCTGCGCGCCATCCTCCTGACGCACGGGCACGAAGACCACATCGGCAGCCTGCCGTATATCCTCCCGCAGCTCGAGGACGTCCGGCCGCCCATCTACGGCACCCGCCTCACGCTCGGCTTGGTGCGCACGAAGCTCAAGGAGTTCAAGCTGGAGAGCTGGCCGCAGATCGAGCTGCAGCCGGGCACGCGGGTGATCGTGGGCGCACTGCAGATCGAGCCCTTCCGCGTCGCGCACAGTATCCCCGACGGCGTGGGCTTCGCCCTGCACACGCCGGCCGGCGTCATCGTCCACACGGGCGACTTCAAGCTCGACCAGACGCCAGTGGACGGCCGGCCGACGGACGTCGCCAAGCTGGCCGAGCTGGGCCACCGCGGCGTGCTCCTGCTGCTCTGCGACTGCACGCGCGTCGAGTCGCCGGGCTACACCCCGTCTGAGCGCTCGCTCTACGACAGCTTCGACACGGTGTTCGCCAACGCGGGCGGGCGGCTGATCTTTACCACGTTCGCCTCGAACATCTCGCGCATCCAGCAGATCCTGGACACCGCCTATCGCTTTGAGCGCCAGGTGGCCGTGGTCGGCCGGAGTATGGAGAACAACGTCGCCGTCGCGCGCGAGCTCGGCTACCTGGACGTGCCCGAGCGCACGCTCGTTCGCCCCGACGATCTCGGCAAGCTGCCTTCGAAGCAAGCCGTCTTCATCACCACCGGCAGCCAGGGCGAGCCGACCTCGGTGCTGTCCCGCATCGCCAGCAATGACCATCGGCTGATTCGCCTCCAGCCGGGCGACACCGTGGTCCTGTCCGGCACGCCGGTGCCGGGCAACGAGCTGGCCGTCGACCGTACGATCAACAACCTCGTCCGGCGAGGCGCCGAGGTGATCTACAACGCGCTGATGCCGGTGCACGTGTCCGGGCACGCCGCCCAGGAAGAACTGAAGCTGGTCCTCAACCTCGTGCGTCCGCGCTACCTGATCCCCGTGCACGGCGAGCCGCGCCACCAGGTCCGGCTACGGCGCGTCGCGCAGGAGGTCGGGCTGCCGCCGGACCACGTGTTCATCCTCGAGAATGGCGACGTCGTCGAGATGGACGCGCAGGGCGCGCGGCGCGCCGGCGCCGTCGCCAGCGGCTCGGTGCTCGTGGACGGGCTGATGGTCGGCGACATCAGCTCGGTCGTGCTGCGCGATCGGCGGCACCTCTCGCGGGACGGCTTTGTCCTGGTGAGCGTGGCGGTGGACAAGCACACTGGCGGTCCGCTCGCTGAGCCCGACATCGTGTCGCGCGGCTTCGTCGCCGCCACCGACGGCCTGTTCGCCGACGCGCGGCGCATCGTGCGCGAGACGATCCAGGCCCAGGCGCCGGTCGAGGTCGAGACAGCCTTTCTGAGCACGAAGATACGCGAGGCCCTAGCCCGCTTCCTCTACGAGCAGACCCGCGGCCGCCCGATGATCCTGCCCATCATCACCGAGGTGTAGAGTCCTTCTCGAAGAGAGTCTGGGCAGGCGGCCCCGCCCCGCTCCCCGGAGGTCTCCGGAGGGGGCGTAGCCCCCTCCGGACTCCCCCTTCCCGCGCCGGGAAGCGGGCCGGGGGCGCAGGCCCTCTCCGTGCCGCTTCTCATCCCTAATGGTCGCGGCCCGCCATGGGGAGAACCCAACTGTCACCGACCTGTCGTGCAAGCGATGCCGCGCGCTCCCGTATCATCGTAAGGGGCGACTCGGCGAAGGTGCGAACGCCCCGCAGGAGGTCCGCGCGTGCTTAGCCGGTCCGCATCCCCGCACGGCCGCAGCCGCAGCGCGCGCCGCGCGCCCCCTCAGCCACCGTCCCGCCGCGTGCGCCCGCGCCGGCCGGCGGTCTGGTGGCGGCATCCGCGTGCCGTGGCCGTGTGGGCCGCGCTGGCGCTCGCCGGCGCGTGCCTCCTCCTGCTGCTCCTGTGGGACCATCCGCGAGTACGCCCGCTGCTCGACGCCGCCGGGCCGCTCGCAGCCGCGGCCCCGGCGGCGCTGGTGTGGGGCGCGGCCGTGCTGGCGCTGCGGGCCCTCGGCGCGCAGGCGCTCCCGCCCCTGCCGCGCCTGGCCGCGTGGGGCGCCCTGTACGTGCTCGCCTTCGTGGCCGCGGGCGCGGCCACGAGCAGCCTAGCCGGCTTGCCACCGGCCCACCTCTACGCGCTGCTTCTTCAGCACGGCGGCGTCGCGCTGGCCTCGGCGGCGCTGGCGACGGTCCTCAGCGCCACGCTCGCCCTGGCCCTCGCGTACAGCAACGTTCGCGCCCTCGGGCTGGCCCGCGGCGCCGCGCGGCTCTGCTGGGCCGCGCTAGGGCGCGGCCGATGGGCACTGTCAGCGCTCGCTGGGGGCCTCGCCGCGGCGACTCGCCGAGCCTACCGTGCGCTGCCGCGCCTGGCCATCGCCATCGGCAGGGCCGGCGCGCGGGTCGCTGCGGCGCTGCGCGGCAGCGCACGGCGGCCACGGCCGCCCCTGGCAGAGTCCTCCGATGCACTGCCAACGAACGATCACCTGCCGCTGGCCGGCTCAGAAGACGAGCCCATGACGGAGACCGCGCCGGCCGTGCGAGCACGGCCGGCCCATGCGCCGGTCCCCCACGACGCGGCACAGCCGGCGCCGCCGCTGGCCAGGCCCGGGCAGTGGCAGGCCCCGCCGCTCACGCTGCTCGACCTGCCGCCCGAGAACGGCAGCGCTCAGGGGTCGGCCGAGCGCGTCGCGCACGTCGAGCGCAAGATCGAGCGCACGCTGTCCGAGTTCGACGTGCCCGTCAAGGTTGTCGACGTGCGCCTGGGTCCGACCGTCACACAGTTCGGCGTCGAGCCCGGCTACCGCGAGCGCCGCGACCGCAAAGGTGCGCTGGTGCGCCGCGAGCGCGTCAAGGTGCGCGAGATTCTGGCGCGCCAGCACGACCTGGCCCTGGCGCTGGCCGCGCCGACGATTCGCATCGAGGCCCCGGTGCCCGGCCGCCCGGTGGTCGGCATCGAGGTGCCGAATCAGGCCAAGGCCGTCGTCTCGCTGCGCGCACTGCTCGAGACCGACCAGTTCCGCCGCTTGCGTGAGCGCGCCCGCCTGCCGCTGGCCTTGGGCGAGCACCTGTCGAAGGAAGCGATCGTCGCCGACCTGGCGAAGATGCCCCACCTGCTCATCGCCGGCGCGACCGGCAGCGGCAAGAGCGTGTGCATCAACGCGCTCCTGGCCACGCTGGTGATGTACCACACGCCGGACACCTTGCGCCTGCTACTGGTCGATCCCAAGCGCGTCGAGATGACCGCCTACCAAGACCTGCCGCACCTCCTAGCACCGGTCGTCGTAGATGTGGAGAAGACCGTCTCGGCGCTGCGGCTCGTCCTCCAGGAGATGGACCGCCGCTACCGCGCCTTCGCCGAGGCCGGCGTGCGTAACATCGACGGCTGGAACCGCCTCAGCGGCCAGCACCCACGCCTGCCCTACATCGTCGTCATCGTCGACGAGCTGGCCGACCTCATGATGCTCGCGCCGGACGAGGTCGAGCGGGCGATCTGCCGCCTGGCGCAGCTTGCCCGCGCTACCGGCATCCACCTGGTTGTCGCCACGCAGCGGCCGTCGGTCGACGTCGTCACCGGACTTATCAAGGCCAACATCCCGACGCGCATCAGCTTCATGGTCACGTCGCAGGTCGACTCGCGTACCATCCTCGACATGGGCGGCGCGGAGAAGCTGCTCGGATCGGGCGACATGCTGTACATGCCAACCGACGTGGCCAAGCCGCTGCGGCTTCAGGGCACCTACGTGTCCGACGACGAGATTCAGGAGCTCGTGCAGTTCTGGACGCGCCAGGGCCGGCCGCAGTTCGCGCCCGACTTCGCCAACCTGCCGACCTGGTCGCCGCACGACGACGGCTCCGAGGACGACGACCTGTACGAGGCGGCGATCGAGCTGGCCCAGCACCTGGCCGATGAGGGCAAGGACGTGTCGGTCTCGTACCTCCAGCGGCGGCTGCGAGTCGGGTACAATCGAGCCGCGCGACTGAAAGAGCGCCTCCTCGCCGAAGGCATGCTCGGTGACCTGCCGGACGAGCGGCAGACACTAGAGCTGGCCCGCGCCGGCGAGGCCGACGAACGCGACGAGTGATCGATGGCTGCTCCACGCCCACTCCGCGAGCTGCTCGCCGCCGTGCCCGTACTCGCCCTGCCCGACGTGGCCCTCGACCTGCCGATCGCCGGCGTGACCGACGACTCCCGCGCCGTCGGGCCGGGGACGCTCTTCGTAGCCGTGCGCGGCCACACGCACGACGGCCATCGCTTCGTGCGCAGCGCGCTCGCCGCCGGCGCGGCCGCGGCCGTCGTCGAGGCGCCGCCGGACGACTGCCCAGGCGCCGCGCTCGTCATCGCCGCCGACACGCGGCGCGCCTTACCCTGGCTCGCCGCGGCGTTCCATGGCTACCCGGCGCGCGGTCTGCGGGTCATTGGGGTGACCGGCACGGACGGCAAGACGACCACGTGCCACATGATCCACGCGCTGCTGGAGCAGGCCGGATCGCGCACCGGATTGCTGAGCACGGTCGGCGCGCGTATCGGCGCCGCACTCTACGACACCGGCCTGCACACCACGACGCCGGGGTCGGTGGAGGTCCAGGCGCTTCTGGCGGAGATGCGCGACGGCGGCGCACGCTACGTGGTCCTCGAGACGACCTCGCATGCCCTGGCGCAGGAGCGCACAGCGGCCTGCGAGTACGACGTGGCCGTGGTGACGAACGTGACGCCCGAGCACCTGGACTACCACGGCACGCTCGACGCCTACCGTGCGACGAAGGCGCGGCTCTTCGCTGCGCTGGCGTCCCATCGCAAGCCGGGACAGCCGAAGATCGCCGTGCTGAACGCCGACGACCCGGGCTGCGCGCTCTTCCGCGAGGCGGCGCGCGCGGCCGACGTCGTCCTCACCTACGCGCTCGACACACCTGCGGACGTGCGCGCGCTGTCGATCGATGCCGCACCCGGCGGGCAGGCGGCCACGATCGACCTATGCGGCGAGGAGATCACGCTGGGTTTGCCCTTACCGGGGAGGCATAACGTCGCCAACGCCCTGGCGGCGCTGGCGGTCGGCCACGCGTTGGGCGCGGCGCCGGCGACGATGCGCGCCGCGCTCGAGGCCTTCTCAGGGGTACCGGGCCGCTGGGAGCGCGTCGAGGCTGGGCAGCCGTTCGGGGTCGTCGTCGATTTTGCCCACACGCCCAACGCGCTGCGGGCGCTGCTCGCCGGACTGCGCGCCGAGACGCCAGGCCGGCTCATCGCCGTCTTCGGCTGCGCCGGTGAGCGCGACGCGCGCAAGCGCCCGGAGATGGGGCGCATCGCGGCGGCGTTGGCGGACCTGGTGGTGTTGACCAGCGAGGACCCACGGTGCGAGGATCCAGAGGCCATCGTCGCGGCCATCGCCGCGGGCTGCGAGGACGCTGGGGCCGTGGAGGCCGTCAGCTACTGGCGCGTGATGGATCGTGCCGCAGCGCTACGTTTTGCCGTCGACCTCGCGGCCCCGGGCGACACGGTCGTCGCCACGGGCAAAGGTCACGAAGCATCGCTGTGTATTGGGA
Organism: Chloroflexota bacterium; assembly: GCA_016210125.1. Classification (GTDB taxonomy): domain Bacteria; phylum Chloroflexota; class UBA6077; order FW602-bin22; family JACQUS01; genus JACQUS01. The sequence continues at coordinate 7,185 of JACQUS010000531.1, forward strand.
CGACCGAACACCCGTGGGACGAGCGGACCGTGCTCCAGCAGGCCCTCGCCAGGCAGGGCTACGCGCCAGGTTCTGCACCGCCCCCCCACCGCCCCACCATCGCTCGACGAGCGTGAGCTAGCGAAACAACCGCGCCAGGTCAGCGACGAGCTCGGCTTTCTGCGCCGGGCACAGGTCGCGAACGGCGAGGTACTGCACGCGCCGATTGCGGGCCTCGCGCTCGACGTGGCGCTGGATGATGCGCGCCGCCTCGTCTACCGCAGTCCGATCGGGGTCAACCTCAATGGTGGCCTCGACCACCGGGACCAGCGGCTCGCCCTGCGCAGGAGCGTCCTCTACCGCGGTCGTCCGACGCCAAAATCCCAACATGGCTCGGCCTCCTTCGCCTCTGGCCGGCAGCTCGACGCCGCCGGAGTTCCACGAATCTGCGAGCGCGTAGGGCCGTGGACGCTGGCCACGCATCAGCGATGTGTCCTAATCTTATTATGACTGCCCGTCGGCTCTTGTCAAGAGTGAGCGCGGACAGAGTGACGCAAGCCTTGCTGCTTCGCCTCGCCGCCAGCGGGCGCGGCGGGCGCGCGGCACGCCCGGCCGCGACATTCGGCGTGCCGCGCGGTGGCTAGCGCATTGACCCGGCGTCGCCCGGCGCCGATAATGGCCGCGTGACGGCCGCCGGGCCGCGGCGCAGTTGCTCGAGCCGGCGGACCCGGCCACGGAGGGCACGCGTGCCGCTCTTCGAGCGCTACAAGTTCCAGTACCACGTCGACCAAACGGCCTGCATCGCCGGCGCCGGGCATGCCTACAGCGCTGCGCTCTACGAGCAGGACGGCCCCATCGCGCGCATCACGCTGAATCGACCGGAGAAGCGCAACGCCTTCAACGACGCCATGTTCGCCGATCTGATGGCCGGCCTCGACCAGGCGCGGCAGGCGTCGGAGGTGAAGGTCGTCGTCGTCCGCGCCGCCGGCACGGCCTTCTCGGCCGGACACGACCTCTCCTCGCCCGGCGGAGAGGAGACGCCGCCGATCTCTCCGCAGCTCAAGCCGACGGTCCGCGACTACTACCATGTCGAGCGCCGGCGCTGCGGCAAGCACGAGGACCTCTGGCACTACCCCAAGATCACCATCGCCCAGGTGCAGGGGGCCTGCATCGGCGCTGGCGAGTTCGTTATGGCAGCCTGCGATTTCGCCATCGCCGCCGAGGACGCCGTGTTCGGCGCCAGCGGCTTCGGCCGACGCACCGTCGGCCCGGCCGAGTTCCCGTTTTGGCCGCTCGGTTCGGAGCGCTTTCGCGCCGGGCGGGTGCTACCGGAGATCAGTGGGCGCGAGGCCGCCGCGATGGGCCTGGTGACGCGCGCGGTGCCGAGCGCCGAGCTGGAGGCGACCGTCGAGGCGCTCGCGGCGCGGCTCTGCCGCCTACCTTACCAGATGGTGCTGCTCGCCAAGGAGTGGATCGGCGGCGTGCTGGACATCGGTGGCCTTGGCCTCGGCTTCCGCGCGCACTACGAAGGGCACATAGCCATCCAGTGGATTCGCTTCGGCGACGACGAGGTCAATTTCTACAAGGCCCGCCGCGACCACGGCCTGCACGGCTACATCAGCCAGCGCAGCGCGCACGTGCGGCGGGTCGGCGCCGGGAGCTAGGCATCGAGCTAGGCATCGAGCTAGGCATCATCCGCCCGCGCCGCGCTGCGGGATGCGGCGGAAGCCCTGCTGTGCGAAGTGGGCGTCGAAGCCGAAGGCGGTGTCCAGACCCAGCCGACGCAGCGCCTCGAAGCTCACGCAGTCCACCAAGCTGAGGCGCCGGTCGCCCGCCGTCAGCAGGGCAGCCACCGCGCGCTCGTGCAACAGCTCGTCCACCCAGTGGACGCGTAAGAGCGGAACGAACGTCTGCTCGAACTCGCGCACGGCCTCAAAGCCGAGTCGCCTTCCGGCGAGAGCGGACGTTTCCACCAGCACGTAATTGCTGCTCATTAGCGTCTCCCGCTGCTCGGCAAGCGCCCGCCAGGTGCCCCACGCGGCTGCGTGATAGCGGTCATCCGCGTCCAACAGGGCGAAGAGCGCCGACGTGTCGACGAAGACGGCCACTACAGATAATCCTCAGCCAGATAGCGATCGTGTTCGACCGCGATATCATTACGCCCAGAGTGGAAGCGGCCGATGAGCGCCTCTGCGCGCCGCCACTTCTCGGCCTCTGCGTCCTCGGCGAGGATGCGCTCGACTCCCTGGCGAACCAGCTCGGCGATGGAGACGCCGCGCCGCGCCGCCGCCGCTTTGAGCGCGCGGGCCTGCTCCTCTGTCAGTTGGATCTGCGTCCGCACCATCACGCACCGCCTGTCCTACCGCGCTTCCGCGGCGCCTCGGGGACCGAGTGGCCTCGGCGCACGCTCCCAGGGGCATCCCCATCCTGACGCGGCCAACGGGGACCAGGTCACCGACATGCGGGCACCAGACCACCATCATGCTAACACGCCCCGTTGGACTGGTGACGCCGCCGGGCGCGATCGCCTCTCAGCGCGGCCCGCGCGAGGCTCCTTATATTCTATCGCCTGGCGAATGGCACCACGTATGGGGCGATCCTTGTGATCGCCCTGCCGGGGCGAATACAAGATTCGCCCCTACGGCCACATCTGGACCGTGAAGCAGAATTAGTGCTGGCCCCAGCGCGCGCGCAGCGCCAGGGCCGGCCAGGTGCCGTCCGCGCGCGAGGGCAGCCACACCATCGCCGTGCCATCCACGTTGCGCTCCCCGTGCTGGTTTTCGGCCCACAGCTCGCAGGCGACGAGGTGCTCGCCCTCCCGGACCAGCCTGTCGGCGATGCGGCCGCGCACCCAGGTCGTGTCGCCGAGGAAGTTCGGCCGGCGCAGGCGCACCTCCAGCCGGCGGAGAAGCGCATCGTCGCCCATCCAGTTCGTCAGCAGGTGGCTGCACCAGGCGATGCGCTGCTCGCCGATGTCGTAGCCGGCGAAGACGCCGCTCCGTCGGGCGAGGGCCTCATCCCAGTGCGCCGCCTCTGCAAAATCGCGCACGTTCGTCTCCGGATCGATGATCGCCGCTCCCGGATGCCGGCGCATGTACTGGTGCGCTACGCTGTGGGCCTTGCAAAGCGGCGAGCCCCAGCCCATGAGGAAGGTGACGATGTCGGTGCTGGTGAGCGGGCCTTTGACCACGTGCCCCAGCGCATCGGCAGCCGACACGTCTTCCCAGAAGCGCGGCTGCGCGCCGCGCACCTGCTCGGCGTCGTAGTCGCGCTCGATCGCCGCGAGCTCGGCGTCGCTGTAGCGGTACTTCTGGCTCGCCTCAGCGTACTTGCCCTGCTTGCGCGCCCGCGGCCGCTCGGCGCGGACGATGCGCCCGACGCGACTGCCGACCAGGCGGCCGCTCGCGTCACGATAGGTCGTCTGGAGCACTTGATGAATCGCACGCCCGCCCCAGCGGCTCGGCTTCTCCTCGACGCTGACCAGCTTCTCGGTCGCGGTGATGCGATCGCCAGGGACGACCGGGCGCTCGAAGGTCCAGATGCCGCCGGCCCAAAGGGCGAAGACGCCGGGCAAGCCGGCCCGCGCGGCGCTGAAGCTGGCATTGCTGAAGGTGTTGAGGTATGTCGGCGCGGCGATCATCGCCCCCCAACGGCTCGCCGCGCCGTAGTCGGGGTTGGTGAGCAGCGGGTTGCTGTCGCCGATGCCCTCGGCGAAGTGGCGCATCGTGTCCACCGAGGCCACGGTGTTCCAGGGCTTCGTGGGAAACTCCACGCCGATCCGCGCCTTGAGCGCCGCCAGCGCCTCGGGGGTGATAAGGGCATCGCCGCTGTGGCCAATCGCGGTCATCTAACCGCTGCTCCCTGTGCGCACTCCGTATGGCCGCGAGACAGGACGTGGCGCCGTGGCAGCACCCCGTCGGTCAGGTCCAGTAGAGCGCGCGCGCCTGCCGCCGTAGCTCGGCGCGGTGGTTGGGGTGGGCGATGGCGATCAGCGCCTCGGCGCGCTCGCGCTGCGTCCGCCCGCGCAGTCGCGCGACGCCGTGCTCGGTGACGACCACGTCTGCGGCCGTTCGCGGCACGGTGATGATCGTCCCCGGCGCGTGCTGGGCGACGATGCGCGTGACTTGGCCGCCCTGCGCCGTGGACGGCAGCACGGTGATCGAGCGGCCGTTGCGGGCCATGAGCGCGCCGACGGCGAAGGCCGGCTGCCCGCCGGCCCCGCTCCACATGCGCGGCCCAAACGACTCGGAGGCGATTTGGCCGGTCAGATCCACCGCCAGCGCGTTGTTGACGGCCACCATGTTGTCGTTCTGGCAGATGGTCCGCGGGTGGCTGACGTAGTGCACGCTGTGGACCTCGAACAGCGGGTTCTCGTGGATGAACTCCACGTCCTCACGCGACCCGCCGACGGCCGTCGCAAGGACCTTGCCGGGATGCAGCGTCTTCCGCCGGCCGGTGATAACGCCCTCGCGCACCAGCCGCACCAGCCCGCGAGCGGTCATCTCGCTGTGCAGGCCGAGGTCGCTCTTGCCGTCGAGCGCCCCGGCGTTCGGCAGCGCCTCGCTTGTCGTCCCGGCGCCGAACTGCACCGTGTCGCCGTCGTCGATCAGCCCGTTGACGAAGCCGGCGACGCCCTCCACCTCCGGCGCCGGCTGCGGCGGGGCGTGCCCCCAGCCGCTCGACCGGCTGTGCTCCACGAAGGCTGCCACCTGCGAGACGTGGATGTAGTTCGTCCCGTGCGTGCGGATCAGCCGGTCGTTTACCTCGGCCAGCACGGTCCTCGCGCGGGCGCACTGCTCGCGCTTGTCCCAGAGCGACGTGCCGAACGAGCAGAAGCCGTGGCGATCGGGCGGCGAGACCTCCACCAGCACCACGTCGATCAGCTCGTCGCGCATGTCCCAGGGCGCGCCGAAGACGCTCTGGATCAAGAAGTCGCCGCGCCTGGCGTCCATGAACTCGCGGCTGATGCCACGCGGGAAGATGTACGCCACGGTTACGCGAAAGGACTCCTCCCAGCCGGGGTCGTACCAGCCGAAGTCCAGACCCGGCGCGTAGACGGTCAAGCGGATGTCGCGCAGCTCGTCCTGGCGCGCAGCCAGCGCCAAGCCCAGCGCTTCAGGCTCGCGCCCCAGCGGCACGACGACCGAGTCGCCGTTCTTGACGA
>JACQUS010000519.1 GCA_016210125.1 Chloroflexota bacterium
GGCGAAGACGCCCTCGGTGTAGCGCGGCGCCGGCTCGCGCCAGGCCGCGCGCCGCCCCTGAAGCACGTCGGCCGGCACGTCGAGGTCGAGCCGGCGGTTGGCCACATCGATGACGATCGGGTCGCCTTCCGCGACCAGCGCGATAGGCCCGCCGCGCGCCGCCTCCGGAGCGATGTGCGCCACCATGAACCCGTGCGTCGCGCCGCTGAAGCGCCCGTCAGTGATGAGGGCGACGCTCTCGCTCAGCCCGGCGCCGACGATGGCTCCGGTCACGCCGAGCATCTCGCGCATGCCCGGCCCACCGCGCGGGCCCTCGTAGCGGATGACAATCACGTCCCCGGCGCGGATGGCCCCGTGCGTCACGGCGGCCATAGCGTCCTCCTCGCGCTCGAAGACGCGCGCCGGCCCGCGGAAGCGGCTGAACGCGTGGCCGGCGACCTTGACGACGCAGCCCTCCGGGGCCAGGCTGCCCCGCAGGATGCCGAATCCGCCGCTCGTCTGGATCGGCCGGTCTAGCGGGCGGACCACGTCTTGCCCGGGTGTCTCCACCGCGGCGCGGGCCGCCGTGCCGATCGTCTTGCCGGTCACGGTGACCGCCTCCTCGTGGAGCAGGCCGCCCTCGGCCAGGCGCTTGGCAACCAGGGCGATGCCGCCGGCACGGTCGACGTCCACGGCGACGTAGCGGCCCCACGGCTTGAGGTCGGCGATGACCGGCGTGCGTCGGGCGATGGGGTCGAAGTCGTCGATGGAGAGGGGCACGCCGGCCTCGCGAGCCATCGCCAGCAGGTGCAGGATGGCGTTCGTCGAGCCGCCGGTCGCCGCGACGGCCATGACCGCGTTCTCGAAGGCCGCGCGGCTCAGGACCTCGCGCGGGCGCGGGCCGGCGGCGATCATCGACACCGCGAGCGCGCCGCACTCACGCGCCACCTCGCGCTTGCGCGGGTCGAGCGCCGGTACGGAGGCCGAGCCCATCGGCGCCAGGCCGATGACCTCCATCACGGTCGCCATCGTATTAGCGGTGAACTGCCCGCCGCAGGCGCCCGCGCCGGGGCAGGCCAGCGACTCGATGGCCTGAAATTCCTCGTCGGAGATGCGCCCCGCCGCGTGCGCGCCCACGGCCTCGAAGACGTCCTGGATCGTCAGATCGCGGCCGCGATAGTGCCCGGGCGCGATGGAGCCGCCGTAGAGCACCAGCCCGGGGAGGTCGAGCCTGGCCAGCACCATACCGGCGGCGGGGATGGTCTTGTCGCAGCCGACGACGCACACCAGCGCGTCGAACATGTGCCCGCGCGCCACCAGCTCGAACGAGTCGGCGATGACCTCGCGCGAGATGAGCGAGGCCTTCATGCCCTCGGTGCCCATGGTGACGCCGTCGCTGATGGCAATGGTGTTGAACTCCATCGGCGTCCCGCCGGCGGCGCGCACGCCCTGCTTGACGAAGTCCGCGAGCTGGCGCAGGTGGTAGTTGCAGGGCATGGTCTCGATCCACGTGTTGGCGACGCCGATGATTGGCCGCCGCAGGTCGTCGTCGCTGAAGCCGATGGCCTTGAGCATCGCGCGCGCCGGTGCGCGGTCGCGGCCCTCCAGGATCGTGCGGCTGGGCAGCGGCTGCTGGGACGACATCCTGACCTCCCACGGGCGTGCTCGCAGTATACTACACCGTCGGCCCAGCGGCGGCGGTGGTGCCGGCGTCACCGTTCTGCAATCGCGCGCGCAGTGTGCCGAGGGTAAGGTGTGACATGAGCACGGCAGCGGGCCGTCGGTCGGCCCGCTGCCCCTGCACGGCAGTGCCGCCCGCCGAACGCATAGTGCAATGCGGAGTGAGCTGTGCGCATCGATATCCGTCTCGCACTCCTGGGTGTCGCCCTCGCCCTCGTCCTCCTGGGCCTGGCCTCCTATCAGGGCTCCGCGAGTTCGCAGCCCAGCGCCCCGTCGGCGGAACCGGAGGCGACGACCGCGGCCGTCGATGTGCCGATCGGCCCACGCCACGTGTACCTCGCCACCGTGGCCCGCCAGGCCGCTGTCGAGGCCCCAGCGCTGCGGGCAGCGCCACCGGCGCGCGCGCCGCTCCGCGTCGCTGACGCGGCGCCGCCGGCGATTACGGCACGCGAGGCAGTCATCGTCGACGAAGCCAGCGGCGCCGTCCTCTGGGCGCAGGAGGCCCATCGCCGTGTGGCCGTCGCCAGCCTGACGAAGATCGTCACCGCGCTGGTCGCTTTGGAGCGCGGCCGGCTCGACGCGCGCGTGCCAATCGACTTCGACCACCGCACGCTCGAGGACAGCACGGTGATGGGCCTGCTGCCGGGCGAGCTATTCACGCTGGAGGACCTGCTCTATGGGCTGATGCTGCCGTCGGGCAACGACGCGGCGATACAAATCGCGCGCCATATCGCCGGCAGCGAGGAGGCCTTCGCAGAGCTGATGAACGCCAAGGCTGCCGAGCTGGGCCTGGTCAACAGCCGCTTCGTCAACGCGCACGGGCTGGACGAGCCCGGCCACTACTCCAGCGCCTACGACATGGCCATGCTCGCCCGTGAGGGCATGCTCCGCGACGAGACGTTTCGCAAGCTGACGCGCACGAAGGTGTGGGCGGCGCAGGGGCGGCGCGGGCCGTATGAGATGTGGAACCTCAACCGGCTGCTTTACGGCCAATACGATGGTGCCGACGGCGTGAAGATCGGCTACACCGAGGAGGCTGGGCGGACGATGGTCGCCTCGGCCACGCGCGGCGGTCGCCGCGTCTACGCCGCGTTCATGCACAGCCAGAACCTGGTGGCTGATGCGCGGGCGCTGCTCGACTACGCCTTCGACAACTTCGTCTGGCAAGACTAGTTGCTGGAGGACTGCGCGAGGATCTGCCGCGCCTCCTCGGAGGTGCCGAGCTCTAGACACTCGTAGTACGTCGCGTAGATGCTGCGGCGGAGGAGCTTGACGCGCCAGTCCTCGGCGGGGAGCGAGGAGCCGAGGTCGCGGCCGACGCGCACGAGGCGTTCCAGGCGGCGCAGGAAGAACATCTGAATCGTGGAGTGAGTTCGTGATCGGCCCGACGGCGCGTGGTCAGGCTTCTGGAACTCGATCGGCCTCATCTCTGCTCAACCCATCGCGTCGTGCGCCTGGCACTGAAAATCGTATCGAGACGCCCGGCCTGTGTCAAGCGTCGCCGGGCCGGCGCTGAGACGCCCGTCCGCCCGTGGTATAATGCGCCTCGGCCGGCCGAGTGGGCGTATCCGCCGCGGCCTTCCGGCCTGTGGAGGGCGCTGACGTGCTCGGTCTCCTCGACCTGCTGAATCCGGCGCACGCCATCAACGCCGCGCTGGGCATCTTCTCCCGCGACATCGGGATCGACCTCGGCACTGCCAACACGCTGGTCCTCGTCCGGGGCAAGGGCATCGTGATCAACGAGCCGTCGGTCGTGGCCATCGACAAGCGCACGAAGCGCGTCCTGAAGGTCGGGGCCGAGGCCAAGAAGATGGTCGGCCGGACCCCGGCCAGCATCGTGGCCATCCGACCGCTCAAGGACGGCGTCATCAGCGATTTCGATACCACGCTGGAGATGCTGCGCTACTTCATCGACAAGGTGCACGAGCAGTTCTCGATCCCCCGCCCGCGTGTGGTCATCGGCATCCCGAGCGGCGTGACCGAAGTCGAGAAGATGGCCGTCAAGGACGCAGCGCGCAGCGCCGGCGCCCGCGAGGCCCACCTGATCGAAGAGCCGATGGCCGCGGCGATCGGCGCGGGCCTGCCGGTCACCGAGGCCACCGGCAGCATGATCATCGACATCGGCGGCGGGACGACCGAGGTAGCGGTGATCTCGCTCGGCGGCATTGTGGTCTCGCGCTCCATCCGCATCGCCGGCGACGACATGGATCGCGGCATCATCCAGTGGGCGCGCCAGAAGCACAACCTGCTCATCGGCGAGCGCATGGCTGAGGAGGTCAAGATCGCCATCGGCTCGGCCTACCCCTTAGAGGAAGAGAAGACGGCAGCGCTGCGCGGGCGCGACCTGCTGACCGGGCTGCCCAAGTGCATCGACATCAGCAGCGTCGAGGTGCGCGAGGCCATCTCCGGCTCGGTGGCGGCCATCGTCGACGCCGTCAGGCAGACGATCGAGGAGACGCCGCCCGAGCTGGTGGCCGACCTCATGCACCACGGGATCGCCCTGGCCGGCGGCGGCGCGCTCCTCGCCGGGCTCGACCAGCGCCTGAGCGTCGAGACGAAGATGCGCGTATGGTGCGCCGACGACCCGCTGACCTGCGTCGTGCGCGGCGCCGGCGAGGCGCTCAAAGAGATGGAGATCCTCAGGAAAGTCGAAGTGCCCGACTACGCCCTCCGCACGCTGCAGTAGGACGCCATGAGGCTGCGCGGCCCGGGGCGCGGCCGCCATGGGCGCCGGTGGCTTATCGTGGCGCTCGTGGCCGCGGTCATCGCCGTTCAGCTCCCGGTGCTGCGCGGCCCGGCCGACGCCCTGCGTGAGGCCTTCGTGCCCGCCACGAGGCTTCTCACCGATCTCGGCCGTGCCGTCGACGCGCCGCTGGCCTCGTGGCGCGCCGGCGAAGACCTCCAGGCCGAGAACGCGCGGCTGCGGGCCGAGAACGCGCGGCTCGAAGCCGACAACGCGCGGCTGGCCGAGCTGGAGCGGCAGAACGCGTTTCTGCTCGCCGCGCTGGGCTTCAAGCAGGAGTATGCGCAGCTCACCTTCGTCACCGCCGAGGTCGTCGGCTTCGAGCCGTCGAACCTGGCGCGCGCGCTGACCATCAACCGCGGCCATGAGGACGGGGTGCGGCCGGGCACGGTCGTCGTGGCCCCGCGCGGCGTCGTGGGGCAGGTCACCGCGGTCACGCCCCGTAGCGCGACGGTCCTGCTGCTGACCGACCCGCGCAGCGCGGTCGACGCGCGGGCGCAGGAGAGCGGCGCGCGCGGCGTCGTGGCCGGCCTCGGGCGGCCGGACCTGCTCGTGATGCGCTACGTGCGGCAGGAGGAGTTCCTGTCGCTCGGCGAGCGCGTCTCCACGTCGGGTCTGGGCGGCGTCTTCCCGCGCGGGCTTCCGGTGGGGTACGTGGGCTACGTCCAGCGCCGTGACGTCGACGCGCTACAAGAAGCCTACCTCGAGCCGGCGGTGGACTACACGCACCTCGCGCAAGTGCTCGTCCTGCGCTCCGACGCGCCCGGGCCGCCGCGAGGCCCGTGATGACCGTGCTCGGCCGGCTTGTCCTCCTGCTGCTGGCAGTCGCCCTCCAGGCCGCGTGGCCGCGAGCGCTGCGCCCGGCCGGCGTCACTCCGGACCTCGCGCTGGCCGTCGTGCTGGCCTACGCCATGGCCGGCGGCCCGGGCGTGGCGCTGGCCTGGGCCACCGTCGGCGGGACGCTGCTCGACCTCCTGTCGTCGCTGCCGGCGGCGACGAACCTCCTGAGCCACCTCGCCGGGGCCGGCGTCGTCACCCTAGCGGCGCTCGGCCAGCGCGATGACCGCCCGTGGCTGGTCCTCGCCCTTCCACCGCTCGGCACTATCGCGGCCTACGCCGTCGCCGGTTTGCGCCTCCATCTGGCGGGCTCATCCGAGGTGTGGGCAGCCGTTCTCGCCACCCTGCCCACAGCCGTCGTCCTGGTCTGCGCGGCTCTGCTCGGTGGATGGCTGCTCGGCGCCTGGCTGCGCACCTTGCGCCGACGGCGGGCGCGGCTGTCGTTCGGCCAGGAGTGATGGGTGATACTGTTTCACCTCGGCGATGGCGACATAAGGTAGGGGCGATCCCAGTGATTGCCCAGGTCGGGTGAAGACAAGCTTCCCCCCTACTGTGATACCGATTCCGTATGTATGCGTCTCTTTTCTGTCATGCTGAGCGCCCGCAGGGCGCGAAGCATCCGCAACCTGTTGGCGTGTGGGCGAACAGGTTGCGGATGTTTTGCCTCTCGCCAGAGTCGAGTCTGCGACCGCTCCGCTCCGGCTCAGCATGACAGTAGCGCAAGGATACTGACGTAATCCGAAGGACGCGGCCGTCGTGAAACAGTATGAGTCTCCCGAACTCATCGCTCATCACTGATCGCTCCGTTCGGTATACTAGAAGCGCAATGTTCGACACACTCGGCGACCGCCTCCAAGCCGTCTTCACACGCCTGCGCAGCAAGGGTCGCCTCACCGAGTCCGACGTGGATGAGGCGCTGCGCGAGGTGCGCCGCGCGCTCCTCGAGGCCGACGTCAGCCTGCGCGTCGTCAAGGACTTCGTCGCCCGCATCCGCGAGCGGGCCGTGGGCGCCGAGGTGCTCCAGAGCCTCACGCCGGGGCAGCACGTCGTCAAGGTCGTCCACGACGAGCTGGTGGTAACCCTTGGCGAGGCGGTGCCGCTGACCTTCGGCGGGGCCAGCCCGGGCAAGGCCATCCTCGTGGGCCTTCAGGGCTCCGGCAAGACGACCACCGTCGGCAAGCTGGCGCTCCACCTGCGCAAGCAGGGGCAGCGGCCGCTGATGGTTGCCGCTGACGTGCGCCGGCCGGCGGCCATCCAGCAGCTCATCGCCCTGGGCAAGCAGCTCGACATCCCGGTCTTCAGCGAGCCGGACCAGCGACCTGAGGACATCTGCCTGCACGCTCTGGCGCGGGCGCGCGAGCTGGCGGCGAGCGTCGTGGTCTACGACACCGCCGGACGGCTGCACATCGACGAGGAGCTCATGGACGAGGTGGCGCGCGTTCACGAACGCGTGCAGCCTGAGGAGACGCTGCTCGTCGCTGACGCTATGACCGGCCAGGACGCCGTGCGCGTCGCCGAAGCGTTCCGCCAGCGCCTGCCGCTGACCGGGCTGATTCTCACCAAGGTGGATGGCGATGCCCGCGGCGGCGCAGCGCTCTCGATCCGCGCCGTCACCGGCGTGCCCATCAAGTACCTTGGCGTCGGTGAGAAGCTGGACGCGCTGGAGCCGTTCTACGGCGACCGTCTGGCGTCGCGCATCCTCGGCATGGGCGACGTGCTGACGCTCATCGAGCGTGCCCAGGAGGCCTACGACGAGAAGCAGGCCGAGCAGCTACAGCGCAAGTTCCGCAGCGGCGAGTTCGACCTCACCGACTTCCTGGAGCAGCTTCAGCAGCTCAAAAAGATGGGGCCGCTGAGCCAACTCATGGGCATGGTGCCGGGCCTGAACCAACTCACCCGCCAGCTCCCGGCCGAGGCCCTCGACGAAGGGCAGTTCAAGCGCGTCGAGGCTATTATCCTGTCGATGACGCCACGGGAGCGCCACCAGCCGGACATCCTCGACGGCAGCCGGCGACGGCGCATCGCCCGCGGCAGCGGCACGACGCCGCAGGACGTGAACCAGCTCCTCAATCAGTTTCGCGAGATGCAGAAGCTGATGCGCCAGGTCGCGCACGCGCGCAAGGGCGGCCGAGCGCCGCGCCTGCCGTTCCCGCTCGCGTGACGCGGCAAGAATGTTGGTATACTTGCCTGGTAGTCACGCCTGCTCCCCACACGTCTGACGGCAACGGCCGCCGCATCGGGCCGCCTGGACACGTACGGCAGCCGGAGACCGATGGCCCAGCTTCGAACGATGGCACGATGATCGGGAGGACAGACGATGGATGCCGGTCGCGTACGTCCGGTAACGATCGAAGAGGAGATGCGCACCTCGTACCTCGATTACGCGATGAGCGTGATCGTGGCGCGTGCGCTGCCGGACGTCCGCGACGGCCTCAAGCCGGTCCATCGCCGCATTCTCTACGCCATGCACGAGCTGGGGTTGCGCTCGAACGGGCCGTTCAGGAAGAGCGCGGCCGTCGTCGGCGAGGTGCTGGGCAAGTATCACCCGCACGGCGACGCGCCGGTCTACGACGCCATGGTGCGCATGGCGCAGGACTTCAATATGCGCTATGCGCTCGTCGACGGTCAGGGCAACTTCGGCTCGGTCGATGGCGACCGGGCAGCGGCGATGCGCTACACCGAGGCACGGCTCGCGGCCATCGCCGAGGAGATGCTCACCGACATCGAGAAGAACACGGTCGGCTTCGTCCCGACCTACGACGCCTCGCGGACGGAGCCGTCCGTGCTGCCGGCCAAGGTGCCCAACTTGCTCGTCAACGGCTCATCGGGCATCGCCGTCGGTATGGCGACGAACATCCCGCCACATAACCTGGGAGAGCTCTGCGATGGCCTGTCGTTCGTCATCGACCGCTATGCGGGCTGCGTCGAGCGCGGCGTGCCGTTCGACCTCGTGTGGATGCGCGCCCTGGGCCTCGATCCAGAGCTAGGCGCCCTGGTACCGGTTGTCCAGAAGCTGCCGCCGGCTCTGCGCGAGGAGCTGGCGCAGAAGGCTGGGCAGAGCGCGAAGCGACCCGACCGCGCGGCGCTGGCGCAGACGCTGCTGCAGTGGCTGGACGACCAGGTGGACGTCACGCCGGAGGAGCTGAGCCGCTTCATCAAGGGGCCCGACTTCCCGACGGCTGGCATCATCCTCGGCGTCGACGGCATCAAGAATGCCTACGCCACCGGCCACGGGCGTATCGTCATCCGCGCTCGGGCGCACGTCGACGAGCCGAAGGCCGGGCGCTTCCAGGTCGTGGTCACCGAGCTGCCGTTCCAGGTGAACAAGGCGGCCCTCATCGAGAAGATTGCCGATCTCGTGCGCGACAAGCGCGTAGACGGCATCGCCGAGCTGCGCGACGAGTCCGACCGGCAAGGCATGCGCATCGTCATCGAGGTGAAGCGCGACGCCCAGCCGCGCAAGCTGCTCAACCAGCTCTACAAGCACACGGCGATGCAGACGGCCTTCTCGGTCAACATGCTCGCGCTGGTGGACGGCCAGCCGCGCGTCCTGACGCTCAAGACGGCGCTGCTGCACTACGTCAACTTCCGCCGCGAGATCGTCCAGCGGCGCACGCAGTTCGACCTCGAGAAGGCCCGCCAGCGGGCCCACGTGCTCGAAGGGCTGAAGATCGCGCTCGACCACCTCGACGCGGTCATCCAGATGATCCGCCAGGCGCGCGACGCCGACGCGGCGCGCAGTGCGCTGATGCGCCAGTTCAAGCTCAGCGACGCTCAGGCGCAGGCCATCCTCGACATGCAGCTTCGCCGCCTGGCCAGCCTCGAACGCCGCAAGATCCTCGACGAGCTGAAGGAGGTGCGCGAGACCGTCGCCAAGCTGGAGGACCTGCTGGCGCACCCAGCGAAGATCCTCGGCGTCGTCCGCGAGGAGCTTCAAGACCTCAAGAAGCGCTTCGGGGACGTCCGGCGGACGCGCATCCTGCAACAAGAGGTGCAGGAGTTCACCGACGAGGACCTGATCCCGGATGTCGAGGTCGTCGTCACTGTGAGCGGTCGCGGCTACGTCAAGCGCCTGCCGGCCTCGACCTACCGCGTCCAGCGGCGCGGCGGCCGCGGCGTGACCGGGATGGTCATGCGCGAGGACGACGCCGTGCGCCACGTCCTGGTGGCCAACACGCACGACAGCCTTCTGTTCTTCACCGACCGCGGCCGTGTCTTTCAGACCAAGGTTCACGAGCTGCCGGACGCCAGCCGGCAGGCTCGCGGTCTGCCGCTCACTAACGTCATCGGCATCGAGGCCAACGAGACGGTCACCGCGGTCATGGCCGTGCGGCGCTTCCTCGACGGGCAGCACTTCGTGATGGCCACGCGCCGCGGCGAGGTGAAGCGCGTCGCGGTGAGCGAGTTCGCCGTCGTGCGCTCCAGCGGGCTCATCGCCATGGGCCTCGAGGCGGACGACGAGCTGTGCTGGGTGCGCCTGACGAGCCCGGAGCAGCACGTCATGCTCGTCACCAAGAGCGGACAGGCGCTACGTTTCTCGTGCGCTGAGGTGCGCGTCTCGGCGCGCGCCAGCGGCGGCATTCGCGGCATCCGGCTCGCGCCGAACGACGGAGTCGCTGGCTTCGACGTCGTGCGCCCCGGTGCGGACCTCCTCCTCGTCACAGCGCGCGGCGCCGGCAAGCGCACGCCGTTCGAGCAGTTCCCAACGCACCACCGTGGCGGCGGCGGCGTGCGCGCCCTGGCGGTGTCCGACCGCGTGGGGCCGGTGGCGGCGGTGCGCAGCGTCCTGCCGACAGACGAGGTTATGCTGGTCTCGGCGGAGGGCCTGGTCATCCGCACCTCCGTGGCGGAGATATCGCGGCGTGGGCGGGCCGCCGGTGGCGTGCAGGTGATGGACCTCAACGGCGGCGACACGTTTGTCGCCTTGGCGCGCCTGCGGGGCAGTGCCGGCCAGCAGCCGTACCCGGTGGCCGACGAGACGGCCGGCGGCGAGGAGGCTCCAGAAGTCGTTGGGGGCTCGCCCTCGACGTAGTCTGCGACGGCCTGTCGTCGTGTTGGCCAATTCGGGTTGCTGTGGTCAACAGGCTGCGGATTCTTCGCTCCCTACGGTCGCTCAGAATCGTCCATGCCGCTCTGCAGCGGCACCGCAATGGATGAAAGGCAGTCAAACCGCATTTTCAGGGCAATGACAGACGACCAAGAGTGCGGCTGTAGTACGTGCGCGCCCTGCGGAACCGTGACACCCCATCCTCATTCTCGTTGGCGATGGCATCACCGTGCCGGATGCGGAAAGGGGAGCGCAGAGGGGGCGGTAGCTCCCTCTGCACATCACTCTTGGGGTGGGGCGGGGCCATCGTGCCGTCCGCGACGGGAAAGAGTATCAGCTCGATGCCGACAGCACCCGCGGGTGCGTGTCGTCATAGACCTGGCGAAGCTGCTCGGTGTTCAGGTGGCGGTACATCTGCGTCGTCGAGATGCTGGCGTGGCCCAGCAGCACCTGGATGGCCTTCAGCTCCTTCTGCTCGTAGCGCAGGAGGTGGGTCGCGAACGAGTGGCGCAGCGTGTGCGGAGTGACATCGCGCGGGATGTTGGCACGGCGGGCGTAGTTCTTGATGAGCAGCCACACGCCCTGCCGCGTCAGCCGATCGCCGCGGTGGTTGACGAAAAAGGCCCTTTCATTGGAGTCGCGCACAATTTGTGGCCGCGCGTCGCCCAGATAGTGGGCGACTGCCTGGACTGCGCTCTCGGAGATGGGGATGGGGAGCATACGCCTGGAGCACCGCACCGCGTGCGTGTCCGCGTTCACGTCGTCGACGTTCAGGTTCACGAGCTCGGACACGCGCAGCCCGGTGGCGTACAGCACCTCGAGGATCGCCTTGTCGCGGACCGACTCGGGTGTCCGGCCGTCCGGCTGTGCCAGGAGGATCTGTACCTCCTCGCGCGAGAGCACCGTTGGCGTCGCCTTGTCGACCTTCGGCGCCTCGAGCTGTTCGGCCGGGTTCGCCGGCACCTTCCCGACGTGTACCAAAAAGCGGAAAAAGGATCGTAACGCGGCGATCTTGCGCGCCACGGTGGTCGGCGCGTACTTGCGATCCTTCAGCCACAACAGGTACGCAAGCACGTCATCGCGCGTCACCTCCCGCGCGACGCGCTGGTCGCCGGCGAACTGTGTGAACTGCTGAAGGTCGCTGCGGTAGGCGTTCAGCGTGTTCGGTGAACAGGTGCGGTCGTCCTGCAAAGCCGTCAAGAACAGCTCAACGTCCGGCGTCATCCCCTCACCTCCGCACTTGCCCCTGCGCCTTGAGGCCACCATAAACGGGCGTCATAATAGGCCATTCTACGCGATCCGTCAAACGATAGGGCCAGCGGATCCTTTCTGTCAAGGAGTTTCGCGAGCGTCATGCTGCCCACTGCCGTGGCAAGGTGCGGCCTGGATCGCGCGCGCCAGCGTCACGCCAGCGGTCGGCCCCGCCCCGCCGCGCCAGGCATGCGCCCGGTCTGGCAGCGCCTCGCGCGTGCGCCGAAGGGCCGGCCCAGGGCCGGCACAAGCGTCGCATTTTATGCATACCGCAAACGGACGAATAATACGAATCTGCTTGGCGCGATGCCGAAGGCGAAGATTGCAGAACGATTGCGAAGCACTACGTTCCCGCGTCTTTGCGCCGTCGGCGCGGCGCCTGCCGCGTGATCTCGACCGCCGTTGTCGCAGTGACTGCCCCGCGAATCGGCGCCTGCGGCTTGGCCACGCGTACCCATACCCGTCCGCCGAAGGCGTCGAGCACGCGGGCGGCGAGGCGCTCTGCCACCGTCTCGATGAGCTGGCAGGGCGGCCCCTCGACGACCTCCCGCGCCAGGTCGTGCAGCCGGGCGTAGTGCACCGTATCGGCCAGCGCATCGCTGCGCGCGGCCGGCGCCAGGTCGCGGAAGATGGCCAAGTCGACGACGAAGCGCTGGCCCAGCGTCCGCTCCTCCGGCCGCACGCCGTGGAAGCCGTAGAAGATCATACCCTCGATGCAGATGCAGTCCTGGGTCGCCACGGGGCCTCCACGCTCAGCCGCGTATTCTAGCATAATCAGGCGAGCGACGGAGTCGTTCTTCGCGAGATATCGTTGCTTGCCGCGCCACGTGTCGCCGAGCTCGTCCTCCTGGGCCGGGTTGGCGCGCGAGGCGGCGACAAAAGATATTGACAAACGGCCGGCGGATACCTACAGTCGGGTCGCGCATGGACCGGGAACTGGTACGCAAGAAGGAGGAGGAGCATGACTCCGCTCTCGCCCGTTCGCTCGCTCGTACTTCTCGTAGCGCTCGCGCTTCTCGTTGCCTGCGGGCCGCCCGCGACAACCCAGGCACCTGCGGCCCAGCCGGCCGCCGAGCCGGCGAAGCCGGCGGCGCAGCCGGCTGCGCCGGCGCCCAAGCCGGCGGCCCAGCCGGCCAAGCCGGCTGTGCAGGCGCCCAAGCCGGCGGCGCAGCCGGCCAAGCCGGCCGCCCAGGCGCCCAAGCCGGCGGCGCAGCCGGCCGCGCCGGCCAAGGCGGCGCTCACGCCGAAGCAGCTCACGCTGGGCACGAGCGCGGCGACCTCCGGCTACTACGCGTTCACCGTCGGCGTCGCGCGACTTATCCAGAGCAAGATGCCGGCGATCGGCGTGACCGTCTCCGAGGGCGGCGGGACGTCGCTGAACGCCAAGCGCATCGCCGAGGACAAGATCGACATCTCGCTGGCCGGCTTCGGAGCGCTCTACGCCATCTATGCCGGGCTCGACCCTGCATGGAAGGACAATCCCCTCAAGGACGCCCGCGCACTGTGGGTCGCCGACCCCGGGGCGCACGTCTGGTACGTGCGTGAGGATAGCGGCATCACGAACATCGAGCAGGTCCACGGCAAGGACTTCAGCCCGGGCGGGAGGGGCTCCGCAACGGAGGTCTTCACACGGCTGCTCGTGTTCCCAGCGCTCGGGATCGAGCCGCGGTGGTACCTGGGCGGCTACGACGACGCGGCGGGAGCGATGCGCGACCGCCGGATCGTCGGCATGGGCAAGGCGACGGCCGTCAAGCGGCCCGACGCGCTCATTCAGGACGCGATGGCCACGATGAAGATCCGCGTGCTGAGCTTCACGCCCCAGCAAATCCAAAAGGTGCAGGCAAAGTATGCGTTCATGAAGCCGGCCGACATCCCGCCTGGCACATACAAGGCTGAGTGGAACGAGAAGCCCATCACGACCTGGCAGGATGGCGTCGGCATTTACGCGCGGGCCAAGTTCCCCGAGGACCTGGCCTATGCGTTCACCAAGCTGGCGGTCGAGGACAACCGGCCAGGCGGCGGGGGCGTCGTCGCGGCGGCCTTCCCGGCCATCAAAGAGTTCGACATGGCCGAGGTGACGCTGTCGCTCGCGCCGATTCCGCTGCACGCCGGCTCGTACAAGTACTTTCAGGAGATCGGAGCGAAGGTCCCGGACCACCTGAAGCCAGCGGAAGTGAAGTAGGGGTCGGCTCGCCAGCCAGAGCGACCGTCGGTTGCGGGACGCGCGGCCA
>JACQUS010000534.1 GCA_016210125.1 Chloroflexota bacterium
GCGCCGCACGCGCGCCGTGTAGGGCGTGCAGGCATGCTTCGACCTTGGGGATCATCCCGCCGTGGATGACGCCGCCGGCGATGAGTTCGCGGACTTGGTGGGCGCTCAAGGTGCGCAACGTCTCGCCGTCAGTGCCGGTGACCCCGGGCACATCAGTCAGGAAGACGACCTGCTCGGCGCCGAGCCCGCGGGCCACATCGCCGGCCGCCGTATCGGCGTTCACGTTCAGCAACTGCCCACCGTCGCCGAGCGCGAGGGGTGCCACGAGCGGCAGGAAGCCGGCGTCCAGCAGGGTCAAAAGCGGCCGCGCCTCGACGCTGGCCACCTCGCCGACGAGGCCCAGCTCCGAATCACGCAGGCGCGCCCGCAGCAGCCCGCCGTCGGCGCCGCTCAGCCCGACCGCCGGGGCGCCGAGCGCCTGGAGCTGGCCGACCAGCTCCTTGTTCACCTTGCCGGCCAAGACCATGCAGACGACCTCGAGCGTCGGCGCGTCGGTGACGCGCAGGCCGCGGACGAAGCGCGCCTCCAGGCCGATGCGTCCGAGCCACTGCGAGATGGCCGCGCCGCCGCCGTGCACCACGGCCACGCGCACGCCGAGCCGGTGGAGAAGCGCGACGTCGCCCAGCGACGTGTCGTGCGCGCCCACCGTGCTGCCGCCGAGCTTGACGACCAGCGTCCGCCCGACGAGCCCGGCCAGCCGGCCGAGCGCGTCGCCAAAAAAGCCGGTCTCGGCCTCCGCCACGCTCACGTGGTGTACTCGGCGTTGATCTCGACGTAGCGCTCGGTCAGGTCGCAGCCCCAGGCCATGCCCGTGCCTGCGCCGAGATGCAGGTCGAGGGTGATGAGCACGTCCGGCCCGCGCAGCGCCTCGGCCGCGGCGTGGCGGTCGAAGGCCAGGATCTCGCCGCCGCGCACCAGCGCCATCGCGCCGACGGCCACGTCCATGCGCTCGAAGTCGACCTCGGCGCCGCTGTACCCCGCGGCGCACGCGATGCGGCCCCAGTTGGGATCACTGCCGTAGACCGCGGCTTTGACCAGGCTCGACCCGGCGACGGTGCGCGCGACCAGCCGCGCCTGCATGTCGTCTAGCGCGCCGCGCACCTGGACCTCGATGAGCTTCGTCGAGCCCTCGCCGTCGCGCGCGATGGCCTTGGCCAGATGCTTGCAGACCTCGTCCAGCCCTTCCTGAAAGGCCAGCGCCTCTGGCGAGCCGGCCACAAGGGGCGGCGCGCCGCTGCGCCCATTGGCCAGCAGGAAGACGCTGTCGTTGGTGCTCGTGTCGCCGTCGACAGTGATGGCGTGGAACGAGCGGTCGACGGCCGTCCGCAGCATGTCTTGGAGCAGCGGCGCGGGCACGGCGGCGTCGGTGGTGAGGAAAGACAGCATGGTGGCCATATTGGGATGGATCATGCCCGAGCCCTTCGCCGCGCCGCCTATGCCGGCCTCGCGCCGGCCGAGGGCGACCCGCACGGCGAACTCCTTCGGCATGCTATCGGTGGTCACGATCGCCTCGGCGAAGGCGCCGCCGCCGGCGCGACTGGGCTGAAGCTCGGCCAGACCACGACGGATCTTCTCCATCGGCAGGCGCTGGCCGATCATGCCCGTCGAGGCCACAAGGATGCGCTCGGTCGCCAAGCCGAGCCGCTGCGCCGCCAGCTCGGCCATGGCCAACGCATCGGCCTCGCCGCCGGCGCCGGCACACGCATTGGCGTTGCCACTATTGACGAAGAGCGCCTGCGCGCGCCCGCAGGCGACGTGGCGCCGGCTCAGCCGCACCGGCGCCGCCTGGATGCGGTTGGTCGTGAACACAGCGGCCGCGGTGCACTCGACCTCGGAGACCAGCAGCCCGAGGTCGCGCACGCCGGCGGCGCGCTTGATGCCGCA
Source organism: Chloroflexota bacterium (assembly GCA_016210125.1). Classification (GTDB taxonomy): domain Bacteria; phylum Chloroflexota; class UBA6077; order FW602-bin22; family JACQUS01; genus JACQUS01. The sequence continues at coordinate 1,885 of JACQUS010000534.1, forward strand.
GGCGACGCCGTCGGCCGCGAACCCGGCGGCAGCCGTCACGCCGCCCGGCAGGCGGTCTACTACGCTCATCTCCGCTCTCTCTCCTGAAAAAGTCCCCGGCGGGCGGCCCCGCCCCACCACACAAGAGTATTCCAAAGGGGGCTTCGCCCCCTTTGGATTCCCCGTTTTCATCCAGCGCCGGCACCCCGCGAGGGCATCGGAAACTCCTCTGAGAATCGCCTGAGACTCGCCGTCGCGGGTGGTCACACCCCACCCCGTCCCTCCATGTCGATCACGCAGAGGGGGCGAAGCCCCCTCTGGACTCCCCCGCCCCGGCAAGCCACTTTCATTCGTCGCGAGCGTCCCGCAGGGACATCGCCAGCTCCCCGTGATCCTCCACCCTGCGGCGTCGCGGGAGCAGCCCCCAGCATCGCTCGCGCGCTACGGATAGACCGGGACCACGTCGATGCCCGTGCACTCAGGCAGGCCAAACATCACGTTCATGTTCTGGATCGCCTGCCCCGACGCGCCCTTGACCAAGTTGTCGAGGCACGAGATGACGACCAGGCGCTGCGAGCGCTCGTCCACCGTCGGATACACCAGGCAGAGGTTCGAGCCCCAGGTCTGCTTCGTCTGCGGCGGCGCAGCCGTCACGCGGACGAACGGCTCACCGGCGTAGTACGTCTCGTAGCGCGCGCGCACCTCGGCGGCGCTCGCCGGCTGCTTGAGCCGCGCGTAGCAGGTGGCCAGGATGCCGCGCGTCATTGGCACCAGGTGCGGCAGGAAGAGCACCTTCATCCCCGCGCCGTTGGCCATGCGCTGGAGCGCCCAGTCCAGCTCCTGGCTGATCTCCGGCTGGTGGCGGTGGCCGGCGAGCGCGTAGGCCTGGCAGTTCTCGTTGACCTCGGAGTAGTGGTTCGCCAAAGTCAGCGAGCGCCCGCCGCCCGACACGCCCGATTTGGCGTCGACGATCACATCCGGCTCGATGAGGCCGAGGGCCGGTAGCAGCCCCAGCAGCGCGGCGGTCGGGTAGCAGCCAGGGTTGGCGACGATGCGCGCCCCGCGGATCTCGCCGCGGTGCAGCTCGGTCAGCCCGTAGACGGCCTCGTCGAGCAGCTCCGGGCACGGGTGCGTGACCTTGTACCACTGCTCGTAGGTGGCGCGGTCGTGCAAGCGGAAGTCGGCACTGATGTCCACCACCCGCGCGCCGCGCGCCAGCAGGGGCGGCACGGCCTCGGCGGCGGCCTTGTGCGGCAGGGCAATGAAGGCCACGTCGACCGGGGCACAAACCTCGGCCTCAATGGGCAGGTCGAGCTCGGCCAAATGCGGGAACACCTCCGGCAGGCGTTTCCCGGCCTCGCCTCGCCCGGTCACGCTGACGACCTCGACCTGCGGGTGGCGCAGCAGCAGGCGCGCCAACTCGACGCCGGCATAGCCGGTGACGTTGACGATGCCGACTCTCACGCCGCTCACGCCGCCACTCCTTCGCAGAACGACGCCCGCGTTGGCGAAGACTTGCAGGGCGAGTCCACGATACGCCTTCTACTATAGTCCGACGCACCAACACGGGGCAATCGACTATAGTCCGACGCACCAACGCGGGGCAATCGACGGCCGCTCACCAGCGCCGCGCCGTCCGCCGCATCCCTGCCCAGGCGATCCCGGCGGCCACGGCGCTACTCAGCGCCACGAGCCACCAGCCCCAGCGGTACGAGCCGGTGAGGTCGACGATCCAGCCGAACAGCGGCGGGCCACCGGCCAGGCCGAGATTCGCCACCATCAAGCCGACCGCTGTGACCGTGCCGACCGTGCGCGGGTCGGCGGTCTCGGCCAGAACCGTGAGATACACGCCATTCCAGCCGATGGCCGATGCGCCGAGCACGAGCGCTATGGCGACCAGGAGCAGCGGTGGCCACGGCGCGGTGGCCAGACCCAGCGCAAGCGCCGCCAGCGTGGCGATCAGCCCGATAAGCGCCAGCACCGGCCCCCGCGCGCCGCCCCACAGGCAGTCGCTCACGACGCCCCAAAAAATGCGCCCGACGAATCCGCCCGCCAGCGCCCAGGCCAGAAACGTCGCCGCCGACACGGCATCCTGGGCGTGCACCTCCTTGGTGTAGAGCGCGAGGTAGGTGGTGGTGATGAACTGTGCCGCGCTGAAGGCCGCGGCCACGGCGCTAGCCGCCCACAGCGTCGGCTGGCGCAGCAGCTCGCGCAGGCCGGCGGCGGCCTTGGCCGAGCGCCCCGTGGCCGGCAGCTCGCGCTCGCGAGCGGAGGCCAGCACGAGCACGGCGACCAGCGCCGTGGCCAGCCCGATGGTGACCACAGCCGCCCGCCAGCCGGCCACGAGCGCGATGGGCGGCAGGAGCGCGGCCGTGAGGATGCCGCCGAGCGGGTTGCCCGTTTGCTTGACGCTCATCGCCGTCCCGCGCCGGCGGGGTGGGAACCAAAGGGCGACGGCCCGGCTGGTGCTGGGGCTGATCCAGGCGTGGCCCAAGCCGGTGATGAACAGCAGGGCGAAGAGGGGGAGGAAGCTGCCGGCCAGCGGCACGGCGACGAGGGCGAGGGCGATGACTGCCAGGCCGCCCGCCAGCGCGCGCCGCAGGCTCACGCGGTCGCAGAGCCGCCCGGCCGGGAGCAGCAGCACGACGCCGCCGAGCGACATGGCCGCGGAAAGCAGTCCGACCTCGGTGCGCGAGAGTCCGAGGTCGGGCTGGTAGAACGGGGCGAGCGCCGAGAAACCCTGCCGCAGCATCGCGTCGACGACGTGCGCCCCGAACCCCAGGCCCAAGATGACCCAGCAGTAGTCGAGCGGCCGGGCCCAGGGCGGCTTGCGCCAGCGCAGCACCAACGTCCTCCGCGCGGCGTCGCGCCGGGTAGGGGCGAGGTGAGCCACCGTAGGCCGTTTCGCCGTCACGCGTTGCCGCGAGTATACTACCCCGCAGCAGCGTCAGCAGGAGGCAGCGCATGCGCCCCACGTCCCGTCTTCGCCAGCTCATCGACCAACCGGGTCTCATCGTGGCGCCGGGCGCCGCCGATGCCCTGGTGGGCAAGCTCATCGCGGAGGCCGGCTTCCTCTGCGTCTATATCACCGGGGCCGGCATCGCCAACACGCAGCTCGGCGTCCCCGACATCGGCCTGACGACCATGAGCGAGGTGGTCGAGCAGGCCGGACGCATCGCCCAGGCGGTCAGCATCCCCTGCATCGCCGATGCCGATACCGGCTACGGCAATCCCATCAACGTCATGCGCACGGTGCGCGCCTACGAGCGCGCCGGGCTGGCCGGCCTGCACCTCGAGGACCAGGTCATGCCCAAGCGCTGCGGCCACTTCAGCGGGAAGCAGGTCGTGCCGCTAGAGGAGATGGTCAAGAAGCTCGAGGCCGCGGTCGCCGCGCGCACCGACGCGGATTTCGTCATCGTCGCGCGCACCGATGCGCGGGCCATCAACGGCATGGACGACGCCATCGCCCGCGCGAAAGCGTATCGCGCCGCCGGGGCAGACATGATCTTCCTCGAAGCGCCGCAGAGCGTCGAGGAGCTGCGCCGCGTGCCGCGCGAGGTCGACGCGCCGCTGTGGGCGAACATGGTCGAGGGCGGCAAGACGCCGCTGCTGCCGGCGAGCGAGCTCGAGGCCATGGGCTACAAGCTGGTCATCCACGCCAACTCGCTGATGCGCGTGGCGGCGAAGGCGGTGCAGGATGCGCTGGCCGTCCTGAAGCGCGACGGCTGGACGAAGAACCTGCTCGACCGCATGATCTCGTGGGAGGAGCGCCAGCGCATCGTCGGCCTGCCGGCATACGAGGAGCTCGAGCGGCGCTTCTTGCAATACTAGCCGTCGGTCAAGCCGCACCCGGGCGGCAAGCATTGCGGACGCGACACCCGACCGGCTTGACCAGCAGAGCATATGTTCTAGGATTTCATCGTTATGAGCGACAGATCGGCCATCGAGTGGACCGACGCCACGTGGAACCCAGTGACGGGCTGCACACAAATCAGCCCGGGCTGTGACCACTGCTACGCGCTGACATTTGCCGAGCGCTTTCGCGGGGTCAAGGGCCACCCGTATGAGCAGGGCTTCGACCTCCGGCTCTGGCCGGAGCGTCTCGAAATTCCGGTCAGGTGGAGGCGGCCGCGCCGGATCTTCGTCAACTCGATGTCCGATCTATTTCATAAGGGCGTGCCCACGAGCTACATCCAGGAAGTGTTCGATGTCATGCGCAGGGCAGATTGGCACATCTTCCAGGTGCTGACGAAGCGTCCCCATCGCCTCGCCCGGCTCGCTCCGAGCTTGCCCTGGCCGCAGCACGTTTGGGTGGGCGTCTCGATCGAGAGCAGCCAGTTTGCCTGGCGCGCAGATCTGCTCCGAACCGTTCCTGCCGCCGTCCGGTTCGTCAGCGCCGAGCCGCTTCTTGGGTCACTTCGCGACGTGTCGCTCGCGGGGATCGACTGGGTCATCACTGGTGGCGAAAGCGGCCCTCGCCATAGGCCCTGTACGTACGAGTGGGTTGCGGAGCTGCGCGACCGCTGCGTGCGAGACGGCATAGCATTCTTCCACAAGCAGTGGGGAGGGCGCACACCGAAGGCTGGGGGCCGTGCACTCGACGGCCGCACGTGGGACGAGTTTCCGGCGTCACGGCAGCGGTGGGAAGTCAGCGGGGCGAAGAGCGCGTGACTGGCAGGAACACGAATGACACCGTTTTACTTCCTGATCTTCGCGAGCGACCACAAGGCGGGCTGCCAGATTATGGGATGGTGCCTGAAGAACGTGCGCGACAGTAGAATTCAGCCTAGCCTCTTGAGCTACGAGCAACAATATTAGCGCAACCTTCCGTAACGGATCCAGGCGTACGCAAAGGGTTGACCTCGTGGACGGCCACGAGAGGAAACGAGCTATGGCGATACAGCGTGAGCTCCCCATCCCCGCCGTCGGCGATGGCAGCGGCCTGGACGGCGACGCGAAGCTCTACCCCGAGGAGCTGCAGCTCGCCTTCCGCAACAAGGCCATCCCGCTGGAGGGCCTACGCTACGACGTCACCCCGTCCGGCATGCACTACACGCTGGTGCACTACGACGTGCCGCACGTCGAACTCGCCGCGTGGCGCTTGCACGTCGGCGGGCGGGTTCGCCGGCCGCTCGTGCTGGGCCTCGACGAGCTCCAGCGCCGGCCGACGCGCACCCTGCGCGTCACCCTGGAGTGCGCCGGCGACGGCCGCGCGCTGCTGCACCCGCGGCCGATCAGCCAGCCGTGGCTGACCGGCGCCGTCGGCACGGCCGAGTGGACCGGCACGCCGCTGCGGAGCCTGCTCGGGGAGGCCGGGTTGGACGACGGCGTCGTCGAGATCCTCTTCACTGGCCTCGACCGCGGCGTCGAGGGCGGCGTCGAGCAGGACTACCAGCGCAGCCTGCCGCTGGCCGTGGCGCTCGACGACGACACCTTACTCGCCTGGGCCATGAACGGCGCGCCGCTGGAGCCGCAGCACGGCTACCCGCTGCGGCTCGTCGTCCCCGGCTGGTACGGCATGGCGCACGTCAAGTGGCTGCGCGCCGTCGAGGCGATCGCGCTGCCCTTCGGGGGCTACCAGCAGGCCCTCGCCTACCGCTACAGCGAGTCGCGCGAGGGGCCGGGCGAGCCGGTCACGCTGATGCGCGTGCGCTCGCTCATGATCCCGCCCGGCATCCCCGACTTCCTGACGCGCACGCGCATCGTGCACTGTGCGCCAGTCGACCTGCGCGGGCGGGCGTGGTCGGGCCGGGCGCGCATCACGCGGGTCGAGGTGAGCGTCGACGGCGGCGCGTCGTGGGCCGACGCCGCGGTCGGCGAGCCGCCGAGCCCGCACGCCTGGCAGCCGTGGCGCCACGTCTGGCAGGCCACGTCGCCCGGCTGGCACGACCTGCTCTGCCGTGCCACCGACGCGGCCGGCGACGTCCAGCCGGCCGAGCAGTGGTGGACGGCGCGCGGCATGGGCAACAACGCTGCGCACCGGGTGCGGGTCATCGTCGTGTAGCTAGAGAGATGGTCGCGGCAGTCGCGGTCATCCGCCTGCCGCGGCCGACGCGTTCTTGCTACGAGCCGCGTGCGTCAAGCCACAAACGGGAGCAGAGAAGTGGGAGAACAGCAGTGGGAGTTTGCAAGCCTACACCTCTGCGGCTCGAAAGAGCATGGGGCTGGCCTTCTGGGTGGACGAAAAGGTTGGAGTTACGATTGTTGGATTCGTTATTACGGTCCAGATGGTGACAATTTCTTGAGCGCACTTGCGAAGCCAGACGAGATAAGACAGCGAAACCCATTCACAATGGCAATGGGTCGTCTCGGCGGCGCACATTGGGAGCTGGTTTCTGTTCAACATGGGCCGAGCGTTACTAGACTAGTCTGGGCCCACGGCGGGAGAGACACAGGTTACCTTGAGCCGGACGTGATCGTTGCCTATTTCAAGCGCCCCGTCATCGCCGGTCGTGCCGTATACGAGCCTAAAATCGAGGTGTGATTGGAGAGAAGCAGCGCGGCCAGTGTTCAGAGGAGACTCACGAAGTCCTCGACACTCAGGCCGGCCTGTCTGATAATAGCGCGCAAAGTGCCGCGGTCGAGCTCCCTATGCTCAGGCACGACCACTTGGGTAAACGGCGCATCGCGGCGCACAACGATGTGGCTGCCCTCCTGTCGCCGAACGTAGAAACCGGCCCGCTCCAGAGCCCTCACACATTCGCGGCCCGAGACCCGCGGCAGCAAGACTACACCACTACCAGCAGCGCCTCGAAGCGCTCCTCTGGTACTGGCAGGCCATCGTCCTGCAGCGCAGCGACGTACCCCCGAATCGCCTCGCGCATGTTGGCGATGGCCTCCTCTTTCGTCGCCCCCTGACTGATACAGCCTGGTAAGCTCGGGCACTCGCCCACCCAGTAGCCGTCTTCGCCGGGATAGATGATGACTTGCCGCATCGCCTCACCTCGACCGGTCCGCGACCCGGGTGCTCTAACTATGCCATGGCGCAAGGCCCCGCGCTGCGCGCGTCAAGCGCTGCCCCCTTCCCGCGTCGGGAAGGGGGCCGGGGAGTTAGGTCACCCCGACTGCGCCCTACCTTCCCGTCCACACCGCATCGCGCCCCCTTCTCGCACCGCCTGACGCCGAGAGGCGGCAGACCGCCTCCGACTCCTCATCTGCGCTGTGCGCGAAGCGCCGCTCCCCCTTCCCGTGCCGGGAAGGGGGCCGTGGCGTTAGGTCACCCAGTTTGCGCGCTCGGGGCCAAGGGCGACGAGCGGGTCGCCGCTCTCCACCTACCGCCCCGTCCATACCGGCGGGCGCTTCTCACGGAAGGCGCGCATCCCTTCGTGGCTGTCTGCACTGTCCTTCAGCAGGCACAGCACGTCGGCCGCATCGGTGATGCCC
>JACQUS010000522.1 GCA_016210125.1 Chloroflexota bacterium
CCGGCCAGCATGCCCACGGACGAGCTGGCTTGCGCCAGCGCGACGAAGATGCCCAGCTCCGCCCGCGTGAGTCCGAGGTCGCGCTGGATGAAGATGCCGACGACGGCCAGTCCCTGCGTGCCCACGGAGATGCTCGCCTGGGCGAGCAGCGCCAGCAGCACGACCACTCCGCCGTACGAGACGAGGCGCTTCGGCAGCTTGGCGCGCAGCGGAGCGCTCACGTCGGCCCCGCTTGCTCGCGCCAGCCGACGGCCACGGCCACGACGGACGCGGCCAGCAGCGCGGCGAAGAGCAGCCAGGCCAGATCGTAGGAGCCGGTGCGGTCGACGAGGAAGCCGAACAGCGGCGCGCCGACGATGGCCCCGACCTGGAGGATGGCCATGGTGAGGCCGATGGCCTGCCCGGCACGCTCGGCCCCGGCCAGCTCGGCCACGGCCACCTGGTGGAGCGCCTGCCAGGCCAGCACGCTCACTCCGAGCGCCAGCGCCGTGGCGAAGGCCACGGCGGGCAGATGCGTCGGCAGCAGCACGAGCGCCGCCAGCGCCAGCGCGCCAAGGCCGCCGGCCGCGCAGAGCGCCGGCTTGCGCGCGCCGCGCAGCAGGCGGTCGCTCACCACGCCCCAGCCGATGCGGCCGACGAGGCTCCCGGCCTGCGCCGCCGCCAGCACCAGCCCGGCGAAGACGATCGGGAAGTCGCGGCGCTCGTAGAGGAAGAGGATGAGGTAGCTCAGCAGCGCGAACTGCGCCGCCGCGGCGATGGCGGCGAACAGGCTCACGCTGGCTATGCCCGGATGGCGCAGCAGGTCGCCGACGGCGCGCGCCGTGGGGCGGCGCTCGGCCCGCGCCCGCCCGGGCGCGTCGCGATAGACGAGGCCCCACAGTGTGGCCATGGCCAGCACCGTCGCGCCGACGACGAGCGCCGCTACGCGCCAGCCGGCCGCCTCGGCAAGCGGCGGGACGCCAGCGGCGAGCAGCACACCGGCTAGCGGCACGCCGGTCTGCTTCAGGCCCATGGCCATGCCGCGAAGGCGGGGTGGCAGCCAGTGCAGGATGGCCAGGGTGATCGGCGGGCTGGCCACGCCGTTGCCAACGCCGGCGACCAGCAGGAAAGGCAGCGCCATCGCCAGCGTCCCGGCCACCGGCAGCGTGGCTAGCCCGAGGCCGATGAGGCCCAAGCCCAGCATCACGGCCCGCCGCACGCCCAGCGCATCCGCCAGCCAGCCGCCGACGAGCATGCTGGCGCAGGCCCCGACCTGCGCCGTCGCCACGAAGAGGCCCAGCTCGGTGCGCGTCAGGCCGAGGTCGCGCTGGACGAACACGGCCAGCACGGGGATGCCCTGGCTGCCGACGGCCATGTGCGCCTGGGCCAGGAGCGCCAGCAGGACGACGATGCCGCCGTAGGAGACGAGGGGCCAGCGGAGCTTGGCGCGGAGGGTCGCGCCGCTCATCGCCCCACTACGTCACCTGGCCCACGGCCGCGGCGATGTGCTGCCCGAGCTGGCGAATGTGGTCCAACTGGCCCGGCACCGGCGTCCAAGCCAGGTGCTTGCCGTCGTCGACCCAGCGCGGGATAAGGTGTAGATGATAGTGGAACACCGTCTGGTGCGCCGCGCGGCCGTTGGCCTGGATCACGTTCAGCCCATCCGGCGAGAGCGCGTGGCGCAGGGCGTGTGCCAGCTTGCGTGCCACGCTCATTACCGCGCGCGCGTCCTCGTCTCCCAGGTCCCAGATGGTCTCGGCGTGCGCCCTCGGCACCACCAGCAGGTGGCCGTCGGTCAGTGGGTTGATGTCCATGAAGGCGATGACGCGGTCGTCCTCGTAGACGCGCACGGCCGGGACCTGGCCGTCGCGAATGGCGCAGAAAATGCAGGTCATCGGTAGCCCTCCTCGCTGGCACTCAAGCCCGACCTAGATGGCACCCTGCTCGCGCAGCGCGCGCTGCGCGGCCGCGTCGTAGCCCAGCTCGGCTAGGATCTCAGCCGTGTGCTCGCCTTGGAGCGGCGGCGCCTGGCGCACCTCCAGCGGTGTGTCCGAGAGCTTCACGGGCGGCGCGACGAGGCGCACCGTGCCGATGCTGGGATGCGGCAGGTCGACCAGCATCTCGCGGGCGGCGAGCTGCGGGTCGGCGGCCACCTCGGCCAGGTCGCGCACCGGGCTGCACGGCACGCCGGCGGCCCTGATGACCTCGACCCAGTGGGCCGTCGGCCGGTGCACCAGGTGCGCGCTCAGTATGGGCACGAGCTCGCGGCGGTGGCGCACACGGTCGGGGTTTGTGCGAAAGCGGGGATCGTCGAGCAGCTCGTTGAGGCCGATGGCCGGGCAGAGCGCCGCCCAGAGCTTGTCGTTCATCGCCGAGATGAGCACGTGGCCATCCTGCGTCGGGAAGAGCTGGTAGGGCGAGACCGTGGGGAAGCCCGAGCCCATGCGCCGCAGCACCTCGCCGGTGGCGAAGTAGGAGATAAGCTGGTAGGGCAGCCAGGCCGCCTGGGTCTCGAACAGCGAGGTGTCGACGCGCTGGCCGCGGCCGCTAGCAGCGCGGGCGACCAGCGCGGCGACGACGCCCAGCGCGGCCCACATGCCCGAGCCCATGTCGTTGATCGACGCGCCCGAGCGCACCGGCGGGCCATCCTCCTCGCCGGTCAGGCTCATATATCCGCCGTAGGCCTCGGCCATGGGCTCGTTGCAGGCCAGGTCGCGCAGCGGGCCGGTGCGTCCGAAGCCGGAGATCGAGCAGTAGATCAGCGCCGGGTTCAGCCCCGCCAGGTCGTCATAGCCCAGGCCGAGGCGCTCCACGACGCCCGGGCGGTAGTTCTCGACGAACACATCGGCGCGGCTGCAGAGGTCCAGGACGATCCGCCGACCGGCGTCGGTCTTCAGGTCTAGGGCGATGCTGCGCTTGTTGCGATTGAGCGACAGGAACATGCAGCTCTCGCCATCCCAGAACGGCGGCCCGTAGTGGCGGGCGTCGTCGCCCCGGCGCAAAGGCTCGACCTTGACGACGCTGGCCCCGAGGTCGCCGAGAATCTGGCCAGCGTACGGCCCGGCCACGTTCTGCGATACGTCGACGACGGTAATACCGGCGAGTGGTGCGGCCATAGCTCTCCTCGTCCTGGGACTCGCTCTCTGCTCGCCGCCCACCATGCCACATGTCGGCGACCGAAGGCAATGACCGTGCCCCGGCCGTCCGCGCGACGGCGGCCCTGCCCTGCGCGGGGCATGGCGTACAATCGTCTTGTCCGGCGCTGCTGTCTGTATCGCGCCAACGGGCGCGCTGGGCGTCGGCCACCGGCGGAGGGAGGCCATGGTCGCCAGGCCCTCAGCCCGCCTCGTGGGTCGCAGCGTGGCGCTGCCGGCGGCCGGCCTGCTGGCGCTGCTGCTCGC
>JACQUS010000539.1 GCA_016210125.1 Chloroflexota bacterium
CCGTGGCCGAGAGCATCGGCGTGGAGCGGCGCGGTGGCTACTACGAGGAGTCTGGCGCGCTGCGCGACATGGTGCAGAACCACATGCTGCAGCTCCTCGCGCTGGTGGCGATGGAGCCGCCGGCGGCCTTCGACGCCAACTCGGTGCGCGACGAGAAGGTCAAGGTACTCAAAGCGTTGCGTGCCATCCCCCTCGACCGCGCCAAGGAGTACGCGGTCCGCGGCCAATACGGCGCCGGCTGGATCGGCGGCGAACGCGTGCCGGCCTATCGCGCCGAGGAGGGCGTCTCGCAGCACTCGTCGACCGAGACCTACGTCGCACTTAGAGTGGCCGTGGAAAACTGGCGCTGGTCGGGCACGTCCTTCTACCTGCGCCACGGCAAGCGCTTGCCCCGCCGCGCGACGGAGATCGCCATCCAGTTCAAGCGCCCGCCGCACCTGCCGTTCGGCACGGCGGCGAGCGACGAGCTGGAGCCGGACCTGCTGGTGCTGCGCGTCCAGCCGGAGGAGGGCATCACCGTGCGCGTCGGCGCCAAGCTGCCTGGCCCGACGATGCGCCTGCGCACCGTGCGCATGGACTTCTACTACGACACGTCGTTCCTCGCCGAATCGCCGGATGCCTACGAGCGGCTGCTGCTCGACTGCGCCGTCGGCGACGGGACGCTGTTCACGCGCGCCGACGAGGTGGAGGCGGCCTGGGCGTACGTCACGCGGCTGCTGGATGTTTGGCAGGAGCACCAGCCGTCCTTCCCCAACTACGACGCCGGGACGTGGGGCCCGCCCGAGGCCGATGCACTGCTGGCGCGCGACGGCCATCACTGGCGGCGGATGTAGGGTCGCAGCAGCGAAGGGCTGAGTGAGGCTATGGCCATGGAAGCAGGGGCCATTCAGACCGAGGAGTGGCGGCAGCAGGGCACGACGGTCACGGCGGTGGAGCGGCAGCTCGCCGCTATGCTGCGCGCCTTCCGCGAGCCCACGGCCGACCCGGGCGCGCACCCGCCGCCGCGCGCCAGCGTGCTGAACCTGGTCATCCGCGCGACGGGCGACGCGGACCAGGACGCTGCGCTTGAAGTTCTCGGCGACCTCGCCGGACGCCACCCGTCGCGGACGCTGGCCGTCGTCGTCGGCCCGACTGACGCGGCAAGCACGCTGGACGCGTTCGTCACCGGGCACTGCCACGTCCGCTCGCACGACGGCGGGCGCGCCTGCTACGAGGTCGTGCGCCTGAGCGCGCGCGGCGAGATGACGCAGCGACTCGACACCGTCATCGAGCCCCTCTTGCTGGAGGACCTGCCGACCTTCCTATGGTGGCTGGGCGACCCACCCGCGACCGGCGAGCCCCTACTGGACGTGGCCCAGCGTCTCATCGTCGACGCCAAGGCGTTCAGTGACCCGCTATGTGGCCTGGGCGTGCTCGGCGACCTCGGCGACGTCGGCCTCGGCGACCTCATGTGGTCCCGGCTGGCGCCCTGGCGCGAGCTGCTGGCCCAGTTCTTCGATCCGCTCGACGCGCGGACGTTTCAGCGCGCCGTCGACCGCGTGGAGGTTCGCTGCGCGGCGAGCCCTATCGCCGGGCCGCTCCTGCTGGTGGGCTGGCTGGCCCAGGCGCTAGGCTGGCAGGTTGTGGGGGTGTGGGACGGCCCTTGGCAGCCACTACGACTGCGCGGCTATGGGCGCACCGTCACGGTGCACGTCGAGCCGGCGGCGGTGGCCAGCCCGCCCGATGACGGGCTGCTGCACGTGGCCCTCGAGGCGCGACACGGCGCGGCACGGTTCGTCGTCGCGCGGGCCGACGACGGGCTCTGTGTCACGACCCACGCCGAGCTGCCCGACCGCATCCCGCTGCTGCGCACGACCGTCGTGCCGGCCGACACGACGGCGGCCCTGCTGCGTCGCGAGCTGGACCACCCGCGACCCGACCCTGGCCTGCACGCCGCGCTCGCGGCGCTGCGGCGGCTGGCCACCGGCGTCTCGCGTTGACAGCGGGCTCTGCGCAGCTCTATATCTTCGGCCGGAGCCCTTAGCGCCTCTCCAGTTACGGGGACGTCTCGCGTTGACAGCGGGCTCTGCGCATCTCTATACTTGCGGTGGCCGCAAGGCAGAGCAGCGGGTCGACCTCACGGCGTGCCGGGCGACGGCGCCGCATAGCCGTGAAGGAGCAGGGAAATGGCTGCGCTGGAGATGGTGGTCGAGAGCATCCGCGTGAGCCTGGTCACCTACCAGCGGGTCGTCATTCTCAAGGAGAAGCAGGCCGACCGCTATCTCCCGATCTGGATCGGCCCGGCGGAGGCCGATGCTATCGCCATCAAGCTGCAGAACGTGCCGGTGCAGCGGCCGCTGACACATGACCTGCTGCAGATGGTGCTCCAAGAGCTGGGCGGGAAGGTCACGCAGATCATCGTAAACGACCTGGCCGACGACGTGTTCTACGCGCGCATCGTCGTCGACCAGAATGGCCGCAGCCTCGAAATCGACTCGCGGCCCAGCGACGCCATCGCCCTGGCGGTGCGCGTCAGTGCGCCGATCTTCGTCGAAGAGGCCGTGCTTCAGAAGGCCGGCGTGAAGCTCGGACCAGAGGGCACGGCGCCGCCGCCGGAGGAAGAGGCCGAGCTGAGCGACGCCGAGCGCTCGAAGCTGGCACCCTTCCGCGACTTCATCAACACCCTCGATATCGACAAGCTCGATAAGCCCGACAAGCCGCCTGAGCGCCACTAATCGACGATGCGCGCGTCCGCAGGCCGCGCGCGCTGCGCCTCCGCGGGCTCCTGCCACGGGCGCAGGCTGGTGTACGGCGGCTCGGCGAACTCGGGGATGACCTCCTGCTGCGCTCGCCAGGGCAGCCACTGGGCGATCCGCTCGTCCAGACCGGCGGCGCGCAGCAGCTCCGGATCACCGCTCGTCAGCGCGGCGATCTCCTCCGCCGTCAGGTCGAAGGCGCTGAGCGTCTCATCAGGGCTTTCGCGCATGCGCTGGCTGAACCCCGGGTCTTTGGCGGCGCGGTCGAGCACGTACATCGCCGTCTCCTGGCTCACGAGTCCTCCTCCGCAGGGCGCAGGCTCTGGTCCGGCGCCGCCGGCGTGAGCAGGCCGCGCCGCACGCGTGCGCCCGCAGCGAGCCCGGTGGTGACGACGGCCACGCCGATGAGAAACATCACCGGCGCCACGCCGACCAGGTCGGCTAGGCCGCCGACGAACAGCAACGGTAGGATCGAGGCGGCGCTGCCCAGCGTGAGCTGCACGGCGAACACGCGCCCGCGCACCGTGCTCGGCGTGCGCTCCATGAGCAGCGTCTGGCACGAAACGGTGACCCAAGCGAATAGGACGCCGAGGAGGCCTGCGCAGCCCATGACTGCTAGCATCCCCAGCCACGGCCAGGGCGTCTGGCGCAGCAGCGCCGGCGCGACGGCCAGCCCGGCGAAGAGCACGCCGCCGACCGGCAGCGCGCGGCGCGCGAGGTCCAGCGTGCCGATGCGCCGGGCCACGGCGGCGACGGTCAGCGCGCCGACGACGACGCCCACGCCGGCCGGCGCCAGCATCACCACTGCGTCGTCAGCGCGCACGCCAAGCTCGGCGACGACGAAGCGCGGGGCCAGCGCGGCGACGACGAGCATCAGCCCCATCACCAGGGTGAGCTGGACGAGCGCGAAGGCCAGGGCGATGTCGCGCCGCGCCGTCTCGACGACCTCGCGCAGCTCCCCGAGTATCGTCTGGAGGACGGTGCGCTGGTCGCTCAGCAAACCGCGCAGCGGCGCGTGGGCCGGCTCCGCGCGCGGGAGCTGCCAGACGAGCGCGGTTGCCAGAGCATAGACCGCAGCAGAGGTGACGAAGAGCGTGTCCGCGCCGAAGAGCTTGACGACCGACGGCCCCAGGAAGACCAGGCCTACGAGCTGCGAGCCGCTGAACGTGAGATTGAAGAGCGAGTTGGCAGCCAGAAGCTGCTCGCGGCGAACGACCAGCGGAATTTTCGCCGCCTCGGCCGGGCCGAAGAACTGGCTGATGCTCGAAAAGACGAAGTTGGCGACGAAGAGCACCCACAGCGCCGTTCCGTGCAGGACGTAGAGCGCAAGCGTCAGCGCGCGCAGCAGGTTGGTGACGACAAGCGTGGTGCGCTTGTTCGTGTGGTCCACGACGACGCCGGCGAGCAGGCCGAAGAGCGCCGCCGGCAGGACGACCGAGAGAATGGCCAAGCTGAGCTGCGTGCCCGAGCGCGTGCTCTGCTCGACCACGACCATCACCGTGTACCAGGTGGCGTTCTGGGCGGTCATCGTCAGCGCCTGGGCGATCCAGAGCTGCAGGAAATAGCGGTTGGCCAGGACTGACGGCGCGGCCGCAGTGGGTGTGGCAGACGGCTTAGAGACTGGCCGTTGGCTGGTGGCCACCGTCTTCTCCGCGCGCCAGGAAGGCCTTGACGCGGCGCTCGAACGTGCTGCGCGGCAGCAGCACGCGATGGTGGCACGTCAGGCAGGTGATGCCGATGTCCGCCCCCAGGCGCACGACGCGCCAGTCCGAGCCGCCGCAAGGGTGAGGCTTGCGCAGGCAGACGACGTCGCCGAGATAGAGCTCGAGCACCATGACGCCGGACCTCTACCCGATTCTAGCATGCGACTCGCGTCGCCCCTGGCACGCAGCCGTCGCCGAGGCGCAGCCGGTCGGCGGGAGATCGGATCGCCCGCGGCGGTGTGTCATACCGTTTCCGGGTAAACACTTGTGCTTCGGCCTGCCTCGCTGGCACGCGCGAAGCGCGCCGGATCAAAGAGCGCCAGCCCCGGCGGCGCACTGCGGCCCTCGACCAGCGCGACCACGCTGGCCGCCGTGGCCGGCGCCAGCAGCACGCCGTTGCGGAAGTGGCCGGTGGCGACGACCACCTGCTCGGCCCCGGGCAGCGCGCCGATGGCCGGGGCGTCGTCCGGTAGGTGCGGCCGCAGGCCGGCGACAGCGCCGGCGAAGGTGAGGTCGGCCAGGCCGGGCAGCAGCTCGCTCGTGCGCGCCAGGATGTCGCGCACGCCGCCGGCGGTCGGCGTGGAGCGGTAGCCGACGCGCTCCATAGTCCCGCCGAGGACAAGGGTGCCGTCGCGCTTGGCGAGGCAGTAGCCGTTTTCGGTGTAAAGGATGTGCTCGACCGGCCGGTGCTCGCCGCGGACGTTGACGAGCTGCCCGCGCACGGGGACGGTCGGGAGGTGGAGGCCAAGGGTCGCCGCCAGCGCGCCGGTCCACGAGCCGGCTGCCAGGACGACGCGTGCCGCGCTCAGGCGCTCCGCGCCCACGAGCACCGTCGCCGCCGCGCCGTCGAGCTCGACGGCGTGAACCGGAGCGCCGGTGACGTAGCGCACGCCGCGCCGGCCGCCGGCGAGCAGCAGGGCGCGCATGAGCCGCTGGTTGTTGACGTGCGCCTCGGTCGGTAGGCGCAGCGCGCCGCGGACCGTCGGAGCGAGTGCCGGCTCCAGTTCGCGGGCGGACGCGGTGTCGAGCCAGTGCGCGCCGGCCGCCGCGGGAAAGTGCGCCGCAGCCTGCTGCAAACGCGCGCCCTCCTCGTCGGTCAGCGCGACCTGGAGCAGGCCCGAGCGGACAAGCTCAAGGTCCAGCCCCGTCTCTTCGTAGAGGCTCTCGGCCAAGCTCGGCCATTGCGCGAAGGAGCGCTCGGCGAAGGCCGCGAAGGCCGGCGGGTGCTTGATCTCGGTGTAGGGGCCGAGCATGCCGGTGTTCACAACGGCTACCTGCCCGCCCATCTGCTCGCGCTCGATCTCCGTGACCGTGAAGCCGGCCCACGCGAGGGCATAGGCCGCCGTGCAACCGATGACTCCGCCGCCGACGATGATGACGTCGCTGCTCACGGCCCGCAGCCTCCGCCGATCATGCGCACGATCTCGACGCGGTCGCCCTTGCGCAGGGCGCGCTCCGCGAAGGCGTCGCGCCGCAGGACCTCGCCGTTGAGCTCGACGGCGACGGCCTGGGGGTGCACGTCGAGCTGCTGGAGCAGCCCGGCCACGGTCAGCGGCTCAGGGACATCGCGCTGCTTGCCGTTCACGAGGAGCTGCATACCCGTTCCTGCTGCTGCCCGCCGTGCAGGGTCGCCTTCAGCGCGCGCGCTGCCGCGGCCACGTAGGCGGCGCCGAGGATGGCGCGGATGACGGCCACGCCGTCGGCCCCGGCGGCCAGGACCTGCGCGGCGTTCGTCGCGTCGATCCCGCCGATGCCGACGAGGGGCAGCGCGCAGACCGCGCGGGCGGAACGCACGAGGGCGGGCCCGCCCGGCGGGTGGTCTGGATGGCTAGCGCTGGTGAAGATCGTCCCAAGGAGAACGAAATCCGCGCCGTCCCGCGCGGCCTGTGCCGCGCCCGCGGCGCTGTGCACCGAGCGGCCGAGTAGCAGGCGCGATCCGGCGACGCGCCGCGCCGCCTCGACCGGCAGGCTGCGCTCGCCGAGTTGCGCGCCGTCGGCCTCGGCCGCCAGCGCTACGTCGACGCGGTCATGGACGATGAGCAGCGCGCGGCCGCGGGTCACAGGGCGGAGCACACGCGCGAGCGCGTAGAGCTCGGCGGCCGGGAGGTCGGGCTCGCGGAGGTGCACGGCGTCGACGCCGCCGGCGAGGGCCGCCGCGACCGCGTCCGCGAGATCGTACGGGCGCAGCCCCCGGTCGGTGACCAGATGCAGCGCCGGGCGCGCGAGACGGCTTTGGTCGCTCAGCGCACTACCCCTTCGAGGGGGCTACTTGCCGCAGCGTACGCCTTCTTAGCCATGCGCCCGGCGAGGAAGCCCTTGCGCCCGGCTTCGACGCCGAGGCGGAAGGCCTCGGCCATCAGCTCGGGCTTCTGCGCCAGGGCGATGGCGCTGTTGACGAGCACGGCGTCCGAGCCGATCTCCATAGCCTGCGCCGCGTCGGAGGGCACGCCGAGGCCGGCGTCGACGACGACGGGCACGGTGGCCTGCTCGATGATGATCTTGATCTGCTCGAAGTTCACCATACCTTGGCCCGAGCCGATGGGCGACGCCAGCGGCATCACGGTAGCCGTGCCGAGCTCTTCGAGACGCCGCGCCAAGACAGGATCGTCGTTGATGTACGGGAGGACGACGAAGCCGTCCTCGATGAGCATGCGCGCGCCCTCGAGCGTGCCGACCGGGTCGGGCAGCAGGTACTTCTGGTCGGGGATGACTTCGAGCTTGATCCACTCGGGCAGGCCCAGCCCACGCGCCAGCCGCGCGACGCGCAGGGCCTCGTCGGGCGTCCGGCAGCCGGCGGTGTTCGGCAGGATGAAGTAGCGGCTCAGGTCGATGTCGTCGAGCAGCGTGCGCCGCGACGGGTCGTCCAGGTCGAGGCGGCGGATGGCGACGGTGACGATCTCGCAGCCCGAGGCTCGAAAGGCCGTGTTCATCTCCTCGGCGCTGCGGTACTTGCCGGTGCCGAGCAGCAGGCGCGAGCGGAACGTACGGCCGGCGATCACCAGCTCATCGGACATCGTCGTCCTCCTTCCCAAAGGCGCTGCGGCGCTGGCCTGGCGCATCCCCTGACGCGGCGGAGCGCACAAAACGCAACGCCGCCGGGCAACGCCGGCGGCGTGTGGGAAGACGGTAGGTGACCTTCCCTACGCTGGCATTACCCAGAGTCAGGTGCGACGGTCGGTGGCGGAGCGTGGCCACCCTCTCAGCCTGGCTCGCCCAAGCTCCCGTAGGAACGCGTAGCAGCCTGCTGGAACCATAGCACGGGTCTGGCAGCCTGTCAATCGCCGCCGGCCCGCAGGGCGTTGATCTCGTCGCGCATCTTTTCGGCCGCATGCCGCGCCGCGGCGGCGTAGTCAGCCCCGCTAGAGGCGTAGAGCACCTGGCGGGAGGAGTTGATAATCAGATGTCCCCAGGCGCCGGTGTCTCCGGCCCGCACAGTCGCCGCCAGGTCGCCGCGCTGCGGGCCGATGCCCGGCACCAGCAGCGGCCGGTCCGGCACCAGGCCGCGGACGCGCCGAAGCTGCTCGGGATAGGTCGCGCCAACTACCAGACCCACCGTGGCCTGGGAGGGCATGGCCTGCACGCGCTCGGCGACGACCTCGTAGAGCGGCCGTGGCGGGTCCGTGGCGAGAAGCAGGTCCTGGAAGTCGGCCGCGCCGGGGTTGGAGGTGTGGCAGAGGACGAAGACGCCGCGATCGGCGTACGCACAGAACGGCGCGATGGCGTCGAGGCCCATGTAGGGGTTCGTCGTCACGGCGTCGAACTGCCAGACCTCGAACATGGCGCGGGCGTAGGCGGCGCCGGAGTGCGCCAGGTCGGCGCGCTTGCCGTCGCCGATCACCAGAGTGGGAGGGGCTATGTCCTCGCGCACGCGACCTAACGCAGCCAAGCCCTCGTCGCCGAGCGCCTCGAAGAAGGCCAGATTGGGCTTGAAGGCGCAGACGAGGTCGCGGGTCGCGGCAACGACGTCGAGCAAGAAGCGCGCGACGCCGCCGCGCTCGCCGCGTAGGTGCTCGGGTAGGCGGGCAGGATCCGGGTCGAGCCCGACGCAGAGCAGACTCCCGGCGCGCTGCTGGGCCGCGGCGAGCCGCGCGGCGAAGGAAGATGTCGCGTCCTTCAGCTCCGACAAATCGCTCTCCGCGTGCGATGGCCTCAGCATACCATCCACTTGGGGGGCAGGGCGGGGCCACCGCGATGAGCAAGCGATTCGGCCGACATAGTATCGAGAGGGTATACTTGCGGGAGGGCTGCTGGTGCGCCATAGGCGCACTGCTAGGAGCGCGGAGGGGCGCCCGAACGGGCCGGTGTCGCCTCTTGAATCAACCCTCGGGCTGGGGTGAGGCGGCGCCGGCGGCGAGTGTGCTCAAGGCGGTGCAGGTCGGTCGGCCTAGATTGGGGAGGAGCGGTGCTGAGCCACATCTGGCGCCTCGTGCGCCTGCGCCTGCTGCGCTTCCGGCTGGAGACGTTCGGCCTCTACTATCCCTCCCTGCCGCACGAGCGCCCGTGGCGGCGCGTCGCTCCGGCAGTTGCCCTGCTGGTGGCACGGCGGCTGCCGGGCTACTTGCGC
>JACQUS010000523.1 GCA_016210125.1 Chloroflexota bacterium
GTCCTGGAACAGTGGCTTGGGCATGAACGTGGCCGTGTAGCCGCGCTCATAGCAGGTGTTCTTGACGATGTACTTGTAGAGCATCATCTTGTCGGCCATGCTGACCAGCGCGTCGAAGCGTATGTCGATCTCGGCCTGCCCACCCGTCGCCACCTCGTGGTGGTGCACCTCGACGGCGATGCCGGCCTCGATCATGCGCAGGACGATCTCGGAGCGCAGGTCCTGGAGCTTGTCGGTCGGCGGGACCGGGAAGTAGCCTTCCTTGTAGCGCGGGCGGTAGGCCAGGTTCGGTTTGCCGCCGTTGGCCTGGCCCGAGTTCCAGATGCCTTCCTCGGAGTCGATGGCGTAGAAGGCCGCGTGCGTCGTCTGATCGAACCGCACGTCGTTGAAGATGAAGAACTCGGCCTCCGGGCCCCAGTAGCTCACGGTGGCGATGCCGGTCTCGATGAGGTGGCGCTCGGCCTTCTTGGCCACGTAGCGCGGGTCGCGGGAGTACGGATCGCCGGTGATGGGGTCGCGCACGTCGCAGATCAGGCTGAGCGTCGGGATCTTGCAGGCCGGGTCCACGATGGCCGTCTTCGGATCGGGCACGAGGAGCATGTCGCTCTCGTGGATCTTCTGGAAGCCGCGGATGCTCGAGCCGTCGAAGCCGATGCCCTCGCTGAAGATGTCTTCCTTTAGCTCGCCCGCCGGGATCGAGAAGTGCTGCCACGTGCCCGGCAGGTCGACGAACTTGAAGTCGACGAACTTCAGGCCCTTGGCCTGCGCGAATTCGATCACATCCTTCGGCGACGTCAGCGTGACCTTGCCCGGGGCCGTCGGCCGACTCGTCAGCGCCATGAGAAGGCTCCTCCTCGCACAGAATCACCACCGCTAGTAAGCCTAGCAGCGCATCCGCTACTCACGCTACGTGCAAGGTCACCGAACATGCGCCGGTCGCACTTGGGCAGAATGCACAAATGCACTGTCCCGCCCCACCCCTCCAGAGTGGTACGCAGAGGGGCTTCGCCCCTCTGCACTCCCCCTTGCGGCACAATCGCTTTTCACGCATTGCTCGCGTCCCGCAAGGACATCGCCAACCCCCTTACCCCCAATGAGCACGTGTTCACGGCAACGTCGTATGCACTCCCGCCTGGTTGGCCAAAGGCGTGAGCATCAGGAGCGCCCATCATCCAGGGCCCGGAGCACCTCGTCCGCGCGCAAGGCCAGGTACAGCTCCAGACAGCGCTCGGCGTCGCCGAGGTCGACGTCGGCGATGGCCGTGATGCGCTGGAGGCGATAGAGCACGGTGTTGCGATGCAGCCCGAGCCGGCCGGCCGTCTCGGTGGGGCTGCCACCGCTGCGCAAGTAGGTGTCGAGCGTGTGCACCAGCTCCGAGCCGTGCTCGGCGTCGTGCCGCTGCAGGGCACCGAGCTGGGCCGCCGCGAAGTCGCGAATCTCGTCGGCATGCTCCGGCCGATAGAGCAAGCGGTGGACGCCGAGTGTCGCGAAGGCCGTCGCCGCGCCGGAGCCCTGGACCAGTAGGCTTAGGCGCAGCGCCCAAACGGCCTCATGGTAAGACGCGCGCAGGCCGGCCACCCCCGTGTACGGGCGCCCCAGGCCAAGACTCACGCGCTGGCCGTCCAGCGCGGCCTCGGCGACACCGTGCAGGCGAGCGTCCTCGGCGACGGCCGGTGGGAGCAGCGCAACCACCTGCGCGGCGCGCCAGGCCCAGACGCTGCCGCGGCCGACCGCTGCGCGCAGGGCGGCCAGCGCGTCCGGATCGAGCGGCGCATCGCCGACGCTCTCCACCACGCCGACGGCCCACACGGCGGCCAGGTCGAGCCCGGCGTGTGCCGCACGCGCAGCAGCCGCCTCCGCCGAGAGCGTCTCGTCGAGGACCGCGAGCAGCGGCTCGGTGACCAGACTCTGCTGGGCGGCCAGCACGGCCTGCGAGCGAGCGAGCTCAACGGCGCATGCCGCCGCGGCACGGGCCGTCGCCGTGCGCTCCAGCGGCGAGGGTGTCCCCGCGCCGTCCAACGCCAAGTAGGCGCACGGCTTGCCGTCCCGCACCACGGGCGCGGCCAGGAAGGCGCGGCCGCCGACGGCCACGGCCAGAGCCGGCGGATCGGCGGCGCGCAGGCGGGTGGTGTCGAGGCGCTCGGCCAAGGAGCGCACCAGCTCGCGCGCTGTCGCGTCGGCCAATGCGACGCCGCCGGCGTACCCGTCCTGCTTGGCGAGGGCGCAGCCATCGTTCGCCAGTAGCCACGCTGAGCGGCCGAGCGCCTGGGAGAGGCGCGCGACGATGGCCGCGACGCCCTGGCCCTCGATGGCCAGCTCCATCAGCTCGCGCTCGACCTCACGCGCCCGCCGCTGGAGGTCGGCGCGGCGATCGAGCACGTGCTGGGTGATGGTGCGCTCCAGGTCGGCCAGCAGTGTGTCGGCTGGGACCACGAAGAGCGGCAGGCCCAGCTCGTCGGCCGCCGTCAGCGCGTCGCCCGGCGGCTCGCCGTTGATGACCACGGCGACGACCCCGGCGCGCTGCACCTGTCGGACGACGCGCGCCAGGCTGAGTGCCGGGTCGAGCTGCTGGAGCGTCTGGAGGCCGACGAGGGCGACCTCACCGCCCTTGAGCTGGCCGAAGGCCGGCGGCCGGCTGCGTAGCCGCGCCGGCCAGGTGACCTCACGGTCGAGGCCGGCCTCGCCAGCGAGCAGCCGCGTCCCGGAGGGCAGGACCTCGCGCCACAGCTCGCCGACACGCAGCACTCAGGGCCTCCGGTAGCGGTTAGTGATGGGCAAGCGCCGGTCGCGGCCGAAGGCGCGCGGAGTGATCTTCACACCCGGCGGCGCCTGGCGGCGCTTGTACTCGCTGCGGTCGACCATGCCGGCCACGCGCTCGACGACGGCGCGCGCGAAGCCCTTGGAGACGATCTCGTCGACGCTGCGCTCCTCCTCGACGTACAGCTCGAGGATCGGGTCGAGAACCTCGTACGGCGGCAGGCTGTCGATGTCGCGCTGGTCGGGGCGCAGCTCGGCCGACGGCTCCTTGGTCAGAACGGCCTCGGGGATGACTGGGCCGATGCCGTTGCGGTAGCGCGCCAGCTCGTAGACGAGCGTCTTGGGCACATCCTTGATGACCGCGAAGCCACCGGCCATGTCGCCGTAGAGCGTCGCATAGCCAGTGGCCATCTCGCTCTTGTTGCCGGTAGTGAGCACCAGCCAGCCGAACTTGTTCGACAGGGCCATCAGGATGTTGCCGCGGATGCGCGCCTGGAGGTTCTCCTCGGCGACATTGGGCGGCGCTTCACCGAACGCCGGGGCGAGGACGCCGAGCATCGCCGCGAAGGCCGGCTCGAAGGGTAGCGTCAGATAGCGGATGCCGAGGCTCTGGGCGAGCTGCGCGGCGTCGTCGCGGCTGCCGGGCGAGGAGTAGCGCGAGGGCATCGACACGCCGACGACGCTCTCCGGGCCGAGGGCGTCGGCGGCGATCACCGCCGTGAGCGAGGAGTCGACGCCGCCGGAGAGGCCGATGACGACCGTCTTGAAGCCGTTCTTGCTCACGTAGTCGTGGACGCCGAGCTTTAGGGCCTCGTAGACCTCGGCCACCGGGTCCAGCGGCGCGCTCGGCTGCGGTCGCCGCGGCGGGCGGTCGGCCGGCGCCGGCCGCGGGGCGAGCGCGCTGTGGGCGACGTCGCGGCCGTCCTGCCAACGCTCCTTGCGCCGGCGCGGGTCGTGCAGGCGCGCGCGCAGCGCGTCGTCGAGGTCGAGGTCGAGCACCAGCAGCTCCTCGCGGAACTGCTGCGCCTGGGCGACCGGCTCGCCATGCGGGTCAAGCAGCATGCTCCCGCCGTCGAAGACCAGCTCGTCCTGCCCGCCGACCATGTTGACGAGGGCGACGAAGCAGGCGTGGTCGGCGGCGCGGGTGGCCAGCATGGTGCGGCGGAAATGCAGCTTGCCGCGGGGGTCGGGTGAGGATCTGAGGTTGCCGATCAGCTCGGCCCCAGCGTTGCCCTGCGCGGCCGTCGGGCCGGTGGGATACCAGATGTCCTCGCAGACGTTGACGCCGAAGGGCGTGGCGCCGAGGTGATAGA
>JACQUS010000045.1 GCA_016210125.1 Chloroflexota bacterium
GCACGCAGTTTACGCCACCTACCACGCCTATGGCGTATATTTTGGGACAGGCTCACAAGCGCCGCCCCTACGTGGGCTCGAAAAAGACCGCCGCGCGGTTGCCCCACCCCGCCCCAAGAAGGATTCCCCGATGGGGCGGTCCCGCTCTTGTATTCCCCGTTTTCAGCCCGCGCTGAGGCCCCGCAGCGCGATGAACAGCTCCTTGTGCGCGCCAGCCAGAGGGCCGGAGGAGCGATGACCCACTCAGCGCCCTTGGAACGCCGGCGCGCGCTTCTCAATGAAGGCGCGGACGCCCTCGGCGTGGTCGGCCGTGGACGCGGCGGCGACGATGCGCTCCAGCTCGGCCTGGAGCTGGGTCGGCAGATTGCTCCGGTATGTGAGGTCCATAAGCTCCTTGATCATGGCGAACGCCGCCGAGGGCCCGTCGGCCAGCCGCTTAGCCAGGGCGATCGTCTGCGGCAAGAGCTCGTCGGCGTCGACGACGCGGTTGACGAGGCCGACGCGCAGCGCCTCCTGCGCGTCGAGGGCCTCCGCGAGCAGCATGAGCTCGATGGCCCGGCCCGTGCCGACGAGCCGCGGCAGGAAGTAGCTGCTGCCGCCGTCGACCGTCAGGCCGATGTTCGGGTAGGCGAGGGTGAAGCGCGCCCCCGCGCTGGCGACACGCAGGTCGCAGGCCAGCGCCAGGCCCACCCCGCCACCGGCCGCGACCCCGTTAATGGCCGCGATGACCGGCTTGGGCATGCGCCGCAGCGGCAGGATGACGTGCTCGTGGAACGCGCTGACGAGCTGCCCGAGGAACGCCGCCGGGTTGGTGTCGAGGTGCGCGACGAACTCGCGCACGTCGCCGCCGGCGCAGAAAGCCCGTCCCTCGCCCGTCAGCACAAGCGCGCGCACGCGGCCGCTGGCGGCGGCCTCGGCCAGCACGCCGCCAAGCACCATGGCCAGCTCGTGGCTGATGGCGTTCAAGCTCTCGGGGCGACTGAGCGTGATGACGGCGACCGCCCCGTCGTGGCGCACGTGGACGACCTCGTGGTGCATGGCCGCACTCCTGTATCTGGCTCGCCGGCCGCGCGTCGGCGCGTGCCCGCGCTCTGCCAGGACGATATACTAGCGTGAGACCCGGACTCCAGCTACGCGAGGATAGCATGTCGGTCGCTGACACCCGCAAGCTCGCCGACGCCGTGCTGGCGCGCGCCGAGAAAGACGGCGTGCGCTTCGTAAACCTCCAGTTCACGGACATCGTCGGCGTCGTCAAGAGCGTCACCATCCCCGCCGACCAGTTCCCCGACGCCATCGACCAGGGCAAGTGGTTCGACGGCTCGTCCATCGAGGGCTTCGCGCGCATCGCCGAGAGCGATATGTACCTCTCGCCTGATTTGACCACCTTCGCCGTCCTGCCGTGGGAGCGCGGCGCCGACACGACCGCGCGGGTCATCTGCTGGGTCTACAACCCCAACGGCGAGCTGTTCGATGGCGACCCGCGCGCCGTGCTGCACCGCCAGCTAGAGCGCGCACGCCGGCTGGGATACATGTTCAACACCGGACCGGAGCTGGAGTTCTTCCTGCTGAAGCCCGATCCCGAAGGGCGCATCTCCCCGCTGCCGCACGACCGCGGCGGCTACTTCGACCTGTCGACCGACCTGGCCATCCACGTGCGCAAGGAGATGGTCAACGTCCTCCAGGCCCTGGGCATCCGCGTCGAGACCTCACACCACGAGGTCGCCATGGGCCAGCACGAGATCGACTTCGAGTATGGTGACGCGTTGCGCACGGCCGATAACGCCGTGACCTTCAAGTACGCGCTCAAGGCCGTCGCGCAGCGCCACGGGCTGCACGCGACCTTCATGCCCAAGCCGATCTACGGCATCAACGGCTCGGGCATGCACTGCCACCAGAGCATCGCCGCGGTCGGAGACGGCGGCAACCTCTTCTCCGATCCGGCCGACGAGTACGGGCTGTCGGAGCTGGCCCGCCGTTTCATCGCCGGGCAGCTCCAGCACGCGCCGGGCATGTGCGCCGTGCTGGCGCCGCTGGTCAACTCGTACAAGCGGCTCGTGCCCGGCTTCGAAGCCCCGGTTTACATCTCGTGGGCACGGGTCAATCGCTCGGCGCTCATCCGCGTGCCGAAGACCAGCCCCGCCCGGCTCCAGGCAACGCGCATCGAGCTGCGCTGCCCTGATCCCTCGTGCAATCCGTATCTGGCCTTCGCCGTGATGCTGGCCACCGGGCTCGATGGCATCGAGCGCACCATGCCGTTTCCGGAGCCGGTGGAGGAGAACCTCTATCACTTCGACGAGTCGGAGCTCTCACGGCGTGAGATTCGCACGCTGCCGGCGACGCTCGCCGACGCTATCACCGAGCTCGAGCACGACGAGGTCGTCCTGGAAGCGCTGGGAGAGCACGTCGCCAGCCGCTTCATCGAGGCCAAGCGCTTCGAGTGGGACCAGTTCCGCGCCTACGTCAGCCCCTGGGAGCTCGACCGCTACCTGGAGATCTACTAGCGCTCAGCCTCACGGGGCTTATACCATTTCCTCCAGATCGCTCGCGTAAAGCGGCACCCCACCCCGCCCCAAGACAGTGCCCGCAGAGGGGGCTTCGCCCCCTCTGCACTCCCCGGCGCCGCGGGCATAAGAGCGCACACCTGTTCACGCGGACATCATCTTACACGATGGTCTGAGCCGCTTCCCCAACGTCTCCGCTCCGGTGAGATAACGCACGCATCCGGCGCGGCGGCGCACGACAAGCCGCACTGCGGCCCCGGGTGGGCCACGGCGGCCGCCTGACGCGAGCCGAGCGCTGCGCTCCGCGCACCGACAGGCCGAGCGCCGCGATGCCGGCTGCCTTTTGTCACAGCGGTGGGTCACGCGCCCTGCCACACTGGACCGGACGGAACGAGGGGCGGGCAGCATCTCGCACCCAACTCCCATCCGGGCCCCGGAAACGGGATCGCACGGGGGTCTCCATACCACGTAGAGACGTCCCACCGTAGAGACGTCCCACCGTAGAGACGCCTCCCCGTAGAGACGTCCCCCCGTAGAGACGTCGTGGCGGAGCGCTAAAGGAGGATTCCGTGATACGAGGCGGCTACATGGGTCGCGTGCTGGAGGTGGACCTCAGCGCCAGGATCGCGCGCGAGGCGCCTCTGCCGCCCGAGGAGGACCTGCGCACCTGGATCGGCTGTGCCGGGCTGGGCCTGCACCTGTTGGCCCGCGAGGTCACGCCGCACATCAAGCCTACGGACGCCGCGTGCCCACAGTTCATCCTCACCGGGCCACTGACGGGCACACTGATTCCCCAGTCGTCCAACTGGACGATCGTCGGCCTGCACACGGGCATTCCCTACCACGTCGGCGTCACCCATGCGCACGGGTACTGGGGGGCACGGCTCAAGCACGCCGGTTGGGACGGCATCATCCTACGGGGCAGCGCCTCCGCACCGGTGTATCTCTGGATCGACGACGATAAGGTCGAGCTACGCGATGCCAGCCGGTACTGGGGGCGGGACATCTTCGACACCACGCGCCGCATCCGCCAGGACCACGAGGACAGCGAGAACATCAGCGTCGCGTGCATTGGGCCTGGCGGCGAGAACCAGTTGCCCGGGGCTTCGATCCGCTGTGACATGGCGTACGGGGCGAGCAAGAGCGGCCAGGGCGAGGTCTGGGGCGCCAAGAAGCTCAAGGCCATCGCCGTCCGCGGCACGGGGACCGTGCCCATTGCCGATCCCGAGCGCTTCGCCGCGGCCTGCCAGACGTGGACGGATAAGGTCTACAACGTGCCGGATCTCGCCGCGCGCGAGTGCGAGGGGCTGCTCCTGATGCCGCTCTTCGCCAAGCTCGGCCTGGTGCCGTGCCGCAACTTCACGGCCCCCGAGCTGCAAGTGCGCTGGGGCGAGCGCCTGGCCGCGGACATGGCGCAGTGGAAGATGGAGCCGGTCGGCTCGTGGCAATGCGTGATGCGCTGCCACCACGAGACGACGATCACCACCGGCCCGATGGCCGGCGCGAAGGTCACCGGCTACGGCGGCGAGATCATCGAGGAGTTCGGCCCGAACCTCGGCATCGAGGACCCGGGCACCGCGCTGGCTCTCTGCGGCATGGTCGACGGGCTGGGCCTCGACTCCGGCGAGGTCGGGCGCATCATCGCCATGGCCATGGAGGCCTACAACGAGGGCGCGCTCACGAAGGACCAGACCGACGGCCTCGACCTGAGCTGGGGCAACGTCGAGGCGGTCATCGAGCTGCTGAACAAGATCGTCCATAGAGACGGCCTCGGCGCCATCCTGGCCAAGGGCCTGCGGCCGGCCGCGCGCGAGCTCGGCATCGAGCGCATGGCTGTCCACATCAAGGGCGTGGGCTTCAACGACCACGACCAGCGGGCGCTGCTGCCGATGATCTTCCAGAGCCTGGTGGCTTCCGGGGCCGGGCCCACCTGGCAGATCAACGTCGGCACGGCACGCGCGCCCAATCCGGACCTCGGCTTCCCGGAGCCCCTCGATCCCGGCACGCCTGACCACAAGGCCGAGTTCGTCTACAAGGGCCAGGTGAAAAAGATGTGGGAGGACTCGGTCGGCGTGTGCATGTTCGCCACGGGGCGTGGCTTCAGCGGTATGTGGGAGCTCGTGCCCGAGGCTGTGGCCGCCGCCGTCGGGTGGGACGACTTCGGCCGTGACGAGGCCAGGCTCGTCGGCGAGCGCATTATCACCCTCCAGCGTCTCATCGCGCTCTATCGCGGCTACGAGCCGGCCTGTGACTTCGACATCGCCGAGCGGCTCCTCGAGCCCATCCCGGCCGGGCCGGCCAAGGGACGCGCGCTGGGGCCGCACCTGGCCACGCTGCGGGAAGAGTACTACACCCATCTGGGCTGGGACCCGGCCACGGGCGTCCCGCGCGCTGAGGCGCTGGAGCGCGTAGGACTCGCCGGGCAACCGATCGGCAAGACCGCCTGGCGGGTGGACTTCGTGCCACCGGCCAGCGCCCGCGAAGGCTTGTCCGCGCACTGAGTCCAGTGCGCATGGCGCTTGGCGGCCCTTTCGTTTGCCGCATCATCTGCCGCATCATCTGCCGCATCATCTGAAGGAGGATCGTGTGATACGCGGTGGCTACCAGGGCAAGCTGCTCGAGGTGAACCTCAGCACCGGCGTGGCGCGCGCCGTCGCGCTGCCGCCGGAAGACGAGCTGCGCACCTGGATCGGCTGTGCGGGGCTGGGTCTGCATCTCCTGGCGCGGGAGGTCACCCCGCGCATGCGGCCGGCCGACCCCGATTGTCCCGTTTTCATCATGACCGGCCCGCTGCTCGGAACGCTGGCCCCCAGCTCCTCGAACTGGACCATCGTGACCCTCAATCCCGCCATCCCGTACCACCCGGCCGTCACCCAGGCGCACGGGTACTGGGGAGCGCGCTTGAAGCACGCCGGCTGGGACGGCATCGTCATTCGCGGGGCCGCCGATCGGCCCGTGTACCTCTGGATAGACGACGAGCAGGTGGCATTGCGCGACGCCAGCCCGTACTGGGGCCTGGGCACCTTCGAGACGCAGCGCCGCCTTGCCGGCGACCTGGACGATCCGGCCAACGTCAGCGTGGCCTGCATCGGCCCGGCGGGCGAGAGCCTCCTGCTCGGTGCCAGCGTGCGCAACGACAAGGCGTACGGCTGCAACAAGGGCAGCCCGGGCCTCACCTGGGGAGCCAAGCGGCTCAAGGCCATCGCCGTCCGCGGCAGCGGCCGCGTGCCCGTCGCCGACATGGCCGGCTTTCTCGACACGTGCGACGCCTGGAGCAAGCGGCTGGCCGCGTTCGGCCCCGACAGCGCCTACGTGCGGCGCATGGAGGGCGGTGGCCTCAAGTGGGCCATGGCGGAGCTGGGGAGGCGCGGGATCATTCCTGGCCCGAACTACACGTCCTCGGAGTGGGGCGTGCGCTGGGGCGAGCGCTTCGGCCGCGACGTGGCGCGCTGGATCGTCAAGCCGGTCGGCTCGTGGCAGTGTCCGGTGCAGTGCCACCATGAGACGACGGTCACCACCGGGCCGTTCGCCGGACTCACCACCAGTGGCTACGGGCCAGAGAACATCGAAGGGGCGGCGACCATCATCGGCGTCGAGGAGCCCAGCACGTGCATGGCGCTCGCCAACTTCTACGACGATATGGGCGCCTGCCCATCGGAGTCGGGCCACGCTATCGCGCTGGCGTTCGAGATGTACAACAAGGGCCTGCTCAGCAAGGCAGAGACCGACGGGTTGGACCTGACGTGGGGCAACTACGAGGCCGCTCTCGAGCTGTTCGAAAGGATGATGCGGCGCGAGGGCCTGGGAGCGATCCTGGCGCTGCCGCTCAAGGAGGCGGCCCGAGCGCTCGGTCGCGGCGCCGAGGATATGGTGGTGCACGTCAAGGGCGCCGGCTCGAACGACCACGAGATGCGCGCCTGGGGTCTGGGCATGCTGTTCAGCAACATCATCTCGCCGGCCGGCCCGACCTGGCTGGGCATGGGCGCGGACAACCGGCCCGCGCCCGACGCGGGCTACCCTGAGCCGCAAGACGGCGGGAGCCCCGAGGGCAAGGGCGAGGCCGCGTACCGGACGCAGGTCGTCAAGGGCTGGTACGACTCGATCGGCTGCTGCTGGTTCGTCACCTGGGGCGTCGCCGACATCATGAGCGTGACGAGCCGCGCCGTGGCCTGCGCGGTCGGCTGGGACGACTTCAGTCGCGAGGAGGCCTTCCTGGCCGGCGAGCGCGTCATCACGCTGATGCGCCTCATCTCGCTCGCGCGGGGGTTTACGCCGGCGCACGAGCTGGATATCTGCAAGAAGTTCCGCGAGCCCGTGCCGGACGGGCCGGCCAAAGGGCGGACCATCGGGCCGCACCTGGAGCGCATGCGCGAGGAGTACTACCGCTTCTTCGACTGGGACCTCGCGACCGGCGCCCCGTCGGCTGCGGCGCTGGCGCGGCTGGGGCTCCGCGACTACACGCTGGCGCCGGCGGCAGTAGGGACGTAGCGGGCGTGGCCCGGCGGTCGACGCGGCAGCGGAGCGCGGCGAGGGCCGCCCTAGCCGGGCGCGCGGCTGCCACGCCCGGCCGGCCACCTGGTATACTGCGGGTGGCAGCCCGGGCGCTTAGCTCAGCCGGTTAGAGCGCCTCGCTTACACCGAGGAGGCCAGAGGTTCGAGTCCTCTAGCGCCCACCACAAATACCCCCGATGTCAAACCAAAGAGATGTGCAGAGGGACTTCGCCCCCCTGCGAGTTTTTCCCAGGGTGGGGCGGGGCACCCTGCGCCATCGGCAGTGGCAGAGGATGTGAGAGCGGCAGCGCTCGCGTCGCCACAAGCAGCCCGACCAGGCCCAGCAGCGCGAAGTAGCTGAAGTCGAGCCGCAGCCCACCCAGCGCGATGAGCAGGACCCCAGCGGCAGCCTGGCGCGCGGACGCGCTCGGCGAGCCGCGCAGCGCGAGCGCCGCGCTGGTGGCCGCTGCCAGGGCTGCGGCGTAGAGCGCGCCCGGCAGGAAGAGCGTGAAGGCGACGGTCCACATAGCGATCGTGGCGAGCGTCCACGGCCGTGCCATATGAGCGACGAGCAGCAGCAGGCCCAGCCCCAGCCCTAGGGCGACATGCCGCCGCCGCAGCGCGCCGCCGAGGCCCCACGGCAGGGCCAGCGCTGCGGCCACCGCCAGGGCCTCGGCTGCGAAGGCCGGCGTCTCGCCGGCCGGCAGCGCCAGCCCGAGCGCGCCCAACGCCGGGGCCAGTACGTGGTACAGTGCCGCGGCCTGCGCCAGGGCCGCCAGGGCAAGCGCAGCCCGCCAGGGCGCCCACACGGACGAGCCCAGCCCCAGCGCCAACACGGCGAGCATCGTCGCCGCCTGGACGGCCGCGGCCGCCGGGGCTGCCGCCATGCCCAGGGGCGCGCTGAGTCCCAGATTGCCGAGCAGCGCCGCGAGTAGCAGCGCGCCGAGCAGCGTATCGGGCGGCCGCCGCCAGGCCAGCGCACTGGCATAGGCGGCAATGAGTCCAGCGCCGGCGAGCATGGCCAGATTCATCGCCGCCAGGCCTAGGGTCTCAACGGTGCGGTACAGCGGCAGCAGCGCCTCCTCGGCCGGCAGGAACGGCCCGACCCGCAGGAAGACGCGCAGCAGCAGGAACTCGGCTACGGCCGCCCAGACCACGACCTGTAGCAGGGTCGGGGCCAGCGCGCTCACGGGTCCGCCTCGCCGGGCTGCCTGGCGATCGCCGCGCCCGCGGCCGCCGCGGCGGCCGGCGCCTCGCCGCGCAGGAGGGTCACGGCGAGGCGCGCCGCCGCGGGGTAGAAGGGCAGGCGCGCGTGCTGCGCCAAGCGCTCGGCGAAGGCCGGCAGCCACGGAGCCAGGTGCTCGGCCAGGAACTTCTCGCGCGCCAGAGCCGTGACCTCGGCCGGCTCGGTCCAGCCTTGCGCCAGAGCGTACGCTTCCTTGGCCAGCAGCACGGCGACGAACTCGAGCTCGGCGCCAACGTGGTCGGGCAGGTCAGGGCACGCCGCCGCAACCTCGAACCCGAACGCGCCGTAGAAGCCGCCCACCTCGGCCAGGCCCTGCGTGCGGTCGGCGTAGGGCCGCGCATAGCTGCTCTCGTACGGCGGGACGACGACCTGGCGCGCGAACAGGAACGTATGCTCCTCGGGCAGCCGGGGCTCGGCCCCTGCTGCGGCGTCGGCGGCGGCCCACAGCGCGGCTAGCGCCCGGCCGATCGCGCCCACAGCCTCGCCGAGCGCCGCGATGGACGCAATCTCATGCCGCGTCGCCGCGTCGTGTAGGCGCGCCAGCAGCGCCTCATCCGGATAGCCGAAGCAGCGCGCCGTCCACTGCCAGAGCCGGGCGCGGGCGATGAGGCGGTCCGCGGCGTCCATCACTCCCGCTCCTGCCGCCGCGCGATCTCGCGCTGCCGCGCCCAGTAGCCGGCGAGCGCCGCGCCGCCGAGCACGAGGATGATCAGCGCCACAGCGATGCTGATCCACCACTCGTAAGCCAGCGGGACGCGCGTCGGGACCGCTGGCGCAGCCGCGGGGGGCGCGGCCGGGGGCGCCGCCTCGCCGGCGATACGCAGGGTCAGGAAGCCCGAGACCTGCTTGCGCGCGCCCACCTCTTGGTTGGCACCGTTCCAGACCGCGAAGGCCACCGGCACGTCGCTGCGCTTGGCCAGGTCGGCCTCGGCCGCGTCGCCGCTGGCCAGGGCACGCACGAAGGCCACCTGCCAGCGCCCGCCGCTCCACACGCCGCGGCCCTCGACCTCCTGCCGCTGCTTGTGCGTCGTCGTGCCGAACCCGACGGCCAGTAGCTCCTCGACCGGGCTTTTCTTCGTGACCGCCGACAGCGGATTGCCGGCCGCCCGGCCGATCAGATAGGCCTTGGCCTCATCGGACGCGAAGTCCTTGGCAGCATCGAATGGCGGGCTGCCGGCGGCGTAGGGATAGTAGTCCTTCGAGAAGTTGGGGTACGCCTGCGGCAGGTCTTGGAAGCCCTTGTCGATGTCCTCCTGCCAGTCGGCCTTCCAATGCCATAGGTTCGTGGTCTGGCCGGGCGAGCCCATGCAGATGTTGGGCGGCGCATCGCCCACGGGCAGCATGATCGCCGCGGCGTCGCGGAACTCGTCAGGCTTGACGGCACGCGCGTCGCGCGTCGGATCGGACCACGCCATCAGGAAGGCGATGCGCTGGCCATCGTGCAGCGCGCGGACGGAGACGCTCTGCACGGAGACCTGCGCCAGGCGCGGCAGGGCCACCACCTGCGGCGTCAGGGGGACGGCCGCCGGCCGCGCCTGCTGCCAGATGGGGCTCTCCGGATCGGTCGGCAGCTCGCGCACCAGGCTAGCTGTGAGCTGCGGCGCCTGCTGCGCCAGGGCGGTGCCGCGCAGGGCCAGCGCCGCCGCCACCAGCACGAGGAGGACGACCAGCGCGCGGCTGGCAAGCGTGTGGCTTCGCATGGGCGGCCTCCTACGTGATGTTGTGGCGGTAGACCGCGCGCTGGGCGTCGAAGGCCGGGCGCACGATGATCGGCTCCTTCAGCGGCACGCGCACGATCTCCGCGCCCTGCGCGTCGTAGCCCACGGCGCGGTCGCCAACGACGCGGAACTTCTCGATCCAGCGATCGGTCGCGCCCATGAGC
>JACQUS010000524.1 GCA_016210125.1 Chloroflexota bacterium
ACTGCGCAGAATGGCTCTTCTGCGAAGTGTAGGCCGTGCTATACTGTAGCCACACATGTGATCACAAGAGCAGGAGCGGCCGGGATGTCCACCGTCGGCGTGCGCGAGCTGAAAATCCACGCCAGCCACATTCTACGCCGCGTGCGCGCCGGCGAGGTGGTCGACGTGACCCACCGCGGGCGGGTCGTCGCACGCCTGCTGCCGATCGGCCCAGCCGGTCCGAGCGATGAGGAGGCGGTGTCCGTCTGGGCCGACCTCGACCAGCTAGCCGCCGAGATCGGCGCCCGCTGGCCGGCCGACGCCACGGCCGCCGATGCCGTGCGCGAAGGTCGGCGCGAGCTGTGATCGTCGTCGACGCCAGCGTGTTGGTTAGCGTCCTCGTGCCCCAGTATGCCCGGCACGCCACGAGTCGCCGCTGGCTGGAGGGCGTGGCAAGCCGTGGAGAGCGCCTCGTTGCGCCGGCCCTCGCGCTGGCCGAGATCGCCGGGGCCATCGCCAGGCGCACGGGCAACCCGGCGCTCGCCCACCGCGCTGTGCACCACCTCCTGCGCGTCCCCGGTATGCGTCTTGTGCCTGTGGATCGCGCGCTCGGACTGCGAGCCGCGGGTCTCGCGGCGGATCTACGGCTTCGCGGCGCTGACGCTCTTTATGTCGCGGTAGCCCAGCGCCTGGGCGTCCCCTTGGCGACGTGGGATGCAGAGCAGCTCGACCGAGCTGAGGGGACCACCGTCGTGCGCACACCCGAGGGTCTGAGCTAGCCGCCCCGCAGCCGGCGCGTCGCCTCCCAGTCGATCGCCCGCCGCGTGAGGTCCACGACGACGCCGTAGTCCTCCCGCGCGCGCTCTGGCGAGACGTAGCCGTCGAGCACGTCGTCGAGCACGGCCTGCGGATCGCGCTCCCGCGGGTCGCCGTAGCCGCCGGCGCCGGCCGACTGCGCGTGGAAGACCTGGCCGGGCAGCACGCGCATCGTCTTCTTCGCGTGCAGCGGCTGGCCGTCGAGCAGCACCGCCGCCGGCGCGCCCGGCAGCCCGCCGAAGAGGCCCTGCGGCGGGTGGGCTATGCGGTCCATACGCACGCCGACGGTGATCGGGTCCTCGGCATACGAGCGCCAGACGAAGTACTGGCCCGGCCCGCCGCGGTAGCGCCCGGCGCCGCCGGAGTCATCGACCAGCTCCTTGCGCAGGAACAGGACCGGCCGCTCGTTCTCCGGCACCTCGACCGGCATGCTGGCGATGTTCGCCGGCCAGCCGAGCGGCGCCAGGCCGTCCATCGTCGGCCGCGCACCGAAGCCGCCATTCGCGAACATGATCTCGACGTAGCGCCGCCCGCCGTGGCCCGTGCCCGTATAGGCCGAGAGCACTGGCGGGCTGCCGGCGTCGGCGACGACGCGGTCGGGCACGACCGGCGCCAGCGTGCGGAAGACGAGCGCCTGGAGATACATCGACACCAGCGCCCGGCCGCCCAGCGGCGCCGGCGGCTGCGGGTTGACGATCGTGCCCTCCGGGGCGTGCCAGCGGATCGCCCGCAGCGTGGCGCCGTTCACCGGCGAGGCCGGCCGCGCAACGCAGATCAGCGCGTGCGCCGTGTCGGCGTAGGCGAAGCGCCAGGCGCAGTTGATGCCGTGCTCGTCCTGCGGCGACGTGCCGGTGAGGTCGACGAAGAGCTCGTCGGCCTCGACAGTGATGGCGCAGCGCAGCGTCAGCGGGCTGTCGAAGCCGTCGGTCTCGATCGCGCCGTGATACGTACCGCGCGGGATGGCGGCGATGGCGCGGCGCATAGCCGCCTCGGAGCGCGCCAGCACCTCGGCGCCCAGAGCCTCGAGGTCCGGCAGCCCTTTCTCCGCCAGAAACTCCACCACGCGGCGGGCCATGGTCTCGTTGGCGGCGAGCTGCGCCAGCAGGTCGCCGCCAACGATGTCCGGCACGCGCACGTTCAGGCGGATGATGCGGAAGAGGTCGTCGTTGGGCTCGCCGCGGCGGAAGAGCTTGGCGATCGGATAGCGCACGCCCTCCTCGAAGACCTCGCGCGCGTCGGCCGAGAGCAACCGGCCGCCCATGTCGGGCGAGTGCGAGACGCAGGCCGCGTAGCCGACGACACGGCCGCGGTGGAAGATCGGCGTGACCATGAACACGTCGTTGACCTGGCTCGCGCCGATCCACGGATCGTTCGTCATCAGTGTGTCGCCGGGCTCCAGGCACGCAGGCGGGTACGCGGAGATGAAGTCCTTCACCGCCAGGGCCAGGCAGCCGACGAACGCCGGCAGCCCGTGGCGGCCCTGGGCGATCATCTCGCCGTGTGCGTCGAACAGCGCGCAGCTAAAGTCCCAGGCGTCGGTGACGATGCGCGAGAACGCGGTGCGCAGCAGCGTCGCCGTGGCCTCGTCGACGATCGCCTGGAGCTTGCTCCAGTGCATCGTCAGGCTGACCGCGTCGAGCGTCCGCGTCGCATCCTGCACCATGGCGCGCCCTCTCCCTCCGCATGCCCGCGGCACGTTTCGTTATGTCGTTTCGCTCCGATAGCGGCGACGTCGCGACCCGACGTCGCACCCCCTACCCAAAGGCGCGGGAAGGGGGACCGCCCCCTTCTGCCTCCAGTGAACATGGCTTGCAGCCGGGGTTGGCCCCGCCCCTCCCGGAGTGAGACGCAGAGGGGCGAAGCCCCTCTGCACTCCCCCTGGCGCGCCCGCGGCCTTTCATTCATCGCTTGCGTCCCGCAGGGACGTCGCCAACCCCCTGAGAATGCCCGACCCCGGTGGGGATGCCCCGCCCCGCTCGACGGGGGAATACAAAGGCGGCTTCGCTCCCATTGTATTCCCCCTCTCCCGCGCGCGGGAGAGGGGGACCGAGGGGGTGAGGCGCTCCCGGCCCGGCCGGTGCGCCACGGCGCATAAACCTCTCCCCCGGGCGGAATGCTAGCCGGCCGGCAGCAGCGGCGCTACCGCGCGGTAGAAGCGCACGACGAGCGCGCTGAGCTGCGCGACCGCCGCGGCCTGGTCGCCCAGGCTGACCGGCGGCGCGTTGTGCTGTACCTCGAAGGCCCGCGGCGCGACGACCGGCGCGGCGCCGAGCGGCGCGCACGCGGCCGTGATCGCGGCCTGCGGCAGGTCGGGCCAGCGCGGCTGCAGCGCGTGGAAGCCGACCTGCGCCGTCCCCTGGGGCAGGTCGAGCACGCAGCCGACGTGCACCTCCCACATGGCGTAGCCGGCGAAGGAGAAGGCCACCCAGGTGAACGACGAGCCGCGCGCGCGGGCCGCGGCGACGTAGGGGTCGTCGGCGCGCTGCGCGAGCCGGAGGCCTGAGTGTGCCGCCGCGGCCGGGTGGTCGGCCCGGAGCTGCGGCAGTGCCAGGGCGGCGACCTGGTCCATCAGCCGCTCGGCCTCGGCCAACGTAAGACCGGCACGATCGCTCATCGGGTGTCTCTCTCCTGTTTTCGCCGCGGCCGAAGTGCTGCGATTACAAGTTGCCTCTCAGGGGCCGGCCCGCCGTGCCCCGGGTACAGGACCCAGAGCGGGCGAAGCGCGCGCCCGACTCCCCGTCCTCATCCCCGATCGCGCGCCAGCGAAGCCGGGCGACCCCTCTGTGCTCGCAGCATAGCGCCTTGCCGCACGCACGGCGACTAGTCGCGCCCCCGCTAGCGCTCCGGCGGCCGCCCGCCACCGCCGAACGTGGCCTGGAGGCTGCGGATGAGCGCCCGGCGCTCGGCCGGCAGCAGCCGGGCCTCTGGACGCACCGAGCCGTACATCGCCATCAGCATGGCGCCCTTCTGCACGATCTCGGCCGGCGAGCGCATCGGGAGAAGTCGCGCCGACGCGCTCGCGACGGCGCTCCACGACCGTGGTATAAGTTGAGCCAGGGCGCCCTCGCCCGCCAGGTCAGCAGCAGCTCGTGCGCGACGACACTCGCGCGGAAGGTCGCAGCGCCGGCGGGGCCGGAAGCGCTGGCGTGCGCGCCGGCCGATGCCGGCGCAGGGACGGCGCACGACCGGCCAGCGAGCCGCGCCGCCCGCGGCCGAGTGCGCGGGCGCTCGGCACAGAAACGCTAGGAAAGCAGGGGAGACGTATGAGCACCGGCCAGAGCGCGCATGAGAGCGACGACCGGAGCGCCGATCAAAGCGCCGAGCGCGCGCTGCCCCTCGGTGGCCTGCGCGTCATCGACTGCGCGACGCTGCTCGCCGGGCCGATCATCGCCATGCTCCTCGGCGACTTCGGCGCCGAGGTCGTCAAGGTCGAGCACCCGCGCGGCGACCCGCTGCGCGGCCACGGCCACCAGAAGGGCGGCGTCGGGCTGCTCTGGAAAATGGTCAGCCGCAACAAGAAAGCCGTCACGCTGAGCCTGAGCACGCCGGCCGGGGCGGAGATCTTCAAGCGCCTAGTGGCGGCGGCCGACGTGGTGGTCGAGAACTTCCGCCCCGGCACCATGGAGCGCTGGGGGCTCGGCTGGGAGGTGCTGCACGCGCTCAACCCGCGGCTGATCATGGTGCGTGTCACCGGCTTCGGCCAGGAGGGGCCGTACGCGCAGCGCGCCGGCTTCGGCACGCTCGCCGAGGCCATGTCCGGCTTCGCGCACATCACCGGCGAGCCGGACGGCCCGCCGCAGCTCCCGCCGTTCGGCCTGGCCGACGGCATCTGCGCCCTGACGGGCTTCGGCGCCACGCTCACGGCCCTCTACCATCGTGACCTGCGCGGCGGCGAGGGGCAGATGATCGACCTGGCCATCTACGAGCCCATCCTGAGCATCCTCGGCGCGCAGGTGACGGTCTACGACCAGCTCGGCGTTATCCAGCAGCGCACCGGCAACCGCAGCCCGAACGTCGCCCCGCGCAACATGTACCGCACGAAGGACGGCCGCTGGATGGCCGTCTCGACCAGCGCCGACACGGTCGCCGAGCGGGTCATGCGCCTGGTCGGCCACCCTGAGGTCGTCGACCAGCCGTGGTTCAAGACGGCCAAGGGCCGCGCCGAGCACGTCGACGAGCTCGACCTCAAGGTCGCCGCGTGGATCGCCGCGCGCCCAATGGACGAGGTGCTGCGTGCCTTCGAGGAGGCCCAGGCGGCCATCGCGCCGGTCTACGACGCCTCGCACGTGGTGGCCGATCCACACTTCCAGCACCGCCAGACGATCATCTCGGTCGACGACGCGGAGCTGGGGCCGCTGAAGATGCAGAACGTCATCGCGCGGCTGTCGGCGACGCCGGGGCGCATCCGCTGGGCTGGGCCGCCGCTCGGCGCGCACACCGCCGAGGTGCTTGGCGTGCTCGGCTACACGCCGGCCGACCTGGCGCGGCTGCGGGACGACGGCGTCATCTGATTGGCGTGGTATGATAAACAAGCTAACAGGCAAAGAGGCTCCACGTATGACTCAGGCGACGGGTAAGGTCATCGAGGAAATCAAGCAGAAGGCCCGTCCGATTCTCAGTCGGTACGGCGCGAAGCGAGCTGGGCTCTTTGGGTCCGTCGTGCGAGGGAAGACGCGGAAGAAGAGCGACATCGACATCCTCGTGGAGCTCGATCAGGAGATCGGCCTGCTCGAATTCATTCGCATTCAGCGTGAGCTTGAGGAGGCCTTGGGTCGCAAAGTCGACCTGGTCGAATACGATACCATCAAACCGCTGCTGCGAGAGCGGATCCTCCGGGAAGAAGTGTGCATTCTGTGAGGCGCGATCTGGGG
The DNA here is from genome assembly GCA_016210125.1 of Chloroflexota bacterium. Classification (GTDB taxonomy): domain Bacteria; phylum Chloroflexota; class UBA6077; order FW602-bin22; family JACQUS01; genus JACQUS01. The sequence goes on from JACQUS010000524.1 coordinate 5,667, forward strand.
GTATATCTCCAAGACATCGTTGAGTCGATCGAGCGGATTGAAGCGTATACGAGGGACGTGACCGACGACGACTTCTGCAGAAATACCCTTCTCCAAGATGGCGTGGTGCGGCGCTTGGAGATCATTGGTGAGGCGACCAAGCACATTCCTAGGCGGCTGCGCGAGCGCTATCCCGATATCCCGTGGCAGGATGTCGTAGGGATGCGGAACCGACTCTCCCACGAGTATTTCGGCGTGCAGCTTCGTCGGGTCTGGAAGGTCGTTCGGGAAGACCTCGCCACGCTGAAGACCATCGTCCTGCGAATGAGCGCCGATCTCAAACGCTAGATATACCGCCCGGGCGCGAGGATGCCCTTGGGGTCGAGCGCGCGCTTGAGCGTCCGCAGGAAGTCGTCGTAGGCGTCCCCGCCGTCGCCTTCCTCGGCCAGCGCGAGCGTGCTCTGCCGGTAGGCGTAGTAGCCGGCGGCGCGCAGGCGGCCGGCCAGCGCGCGGTACCACGCGCGGCCGTGCTCGTCCTCGCCGGGCACGTCGCGGTCGTAGTGCAGCGAGGCGACGAGGATGATGCTGCGCTCGGACATGCACTGGAGCGTGATGAACGGCTCGAAGCCGGCCTCCAGCGTCACGGCGGAGATGATCTCCACGGCGCTGCGCACGTGGTCGGACGTAAATGGCAGGACCGGGCT
>JACQUS010000528.1 GCA_016210125.1 Chloroflexota bacterium
CCCCCCCCCCCCCCCCCCCCCCCCCCCCCCACTCCCCTCTCGGGATGGGATGGGGCCAGCCCGGCCCCGGCACGAGGCTAGGGTCGAAGGAGGAGAGCCGATGACCGTGATAAGCGAGCTGGAAGACGCCATCGTGGCCGTCGGCGCGGTGATCGACGAAGCCCTGGCCTTCTTCGGCCAGACGCCGGACCGCACCGCCGCGCCGGGCGGCTCGTGGGGACCCAAGGAGGTGCTCGCGCACCTCGTCTGGTGGCACACCTTCACCTGCGAGAGCGTCGAGGGCGTGCTGGCCGGCCGCGAGCCGCAGCCGCCGTCGCGCCCGGTCGAGGCGATCAACGCCGAGGCGGCGGCCCAGGCGGCCGGAACATCGGTGGCCACGCTGGCCGAGCAGTTCGGCGCGACACACGCGCGGCTGATCGAGGCCATGCGCCGGCTGCCGGATCCGTCGGTCGTGGTCATGCGCCGGTCCGACGGCGCGGCGTTCGACGCGCCGAGCCGCCTGAACACCATCGCCCGCCACGTCGCCGGGCACCTGGCCGAGCTGCGCCAGGGGGCGGCGTGAGCCCCGCCGCGTCGAACGGACGGTGTGTCTCTCTGGCGGACCTCTCAGATCTCGGCCACGAGTAGCCCAAGGTCGAAGGCTGCGGCGAAGGGATTCAAGAAGCGTACCCCTTCCACGACACGGCCGTGCTCGGCGTCCTCGGTGAGCACGCAAGGTACTTGGTTCAGCTTGGCGACGGCCCAAATCAAGGCGTCCCAGATTGCCAAGCCGTGTTCCGATGCGCCGTGGCAGCCCTCTACGACGATTGCCGCCGTCAGATCGAGGACGTGGCAGACGCGTGCCAAGCGCCGGACCCGAGTGAGGGCTTCCTGTCCCGTCATCCGCTCCGGCAGACGCTGGGTGACGACGCGAAAGAACTCGGAGAGACACTGCACGCTGACGACGGCCCGCCGGCTCGCGATAAGTCGATCGACGACAAGCAGCGCGCGCTCCTGCTTCACGCCGTCTCGGGGGTCGTAGACGTAAACAAGGACATTCGTATCAACGAGAAAAGCGTTCGAGGCGGTCTTCGTATAGCTCGTCACGTGTCCAGCCTCGCCCGGTCTGCGGAACCGCCATACGCCTGCGCTGCTCGATGAAGGCTTTCTCCTCTTCCCACACTTGCCACGCAGTAGTGAGCGCTTCGACAGAACCCACGACCTCGTCAACGCCCTGTCGAATGAGCTCAGCCTCGCTGACGCCGAGCTCGCGGGCGCGACGCTTCAGCAGTTCCGCCTGCCGTGGCTTGATGTATGTCTGCTTCCGCACCATGCGCTCCATCGCGGCCTCTCAGCGTATCGCGCCGTCTGTCGCAAGCGTACCATAGCGGCCACCCACCTAGCCGTAGATGTGGCCTTCGAGCCGGTAGCTGGGGCTGCCCGCCGGGCACCCGATGTTCGCATCGCGTGCCGCCCGCCAGGTCGCCAGCGCGGCCACCACGGCGTCCAGCGCGTCGCCGCCGGCGTCGTCGAGGATCGCCGGCCGCAGCTCCTCGGCGACCACGACGCCCTGCGCCACCAGGCCGGCGAGGATGGCTGCGCGGGCGGCCTGGTGCTCGGCCGTCCGGCCCTTGTACCGCTTGTAAAGGCCCAGGCGCTTCAGCGTCACCGCCGGGCAGACCTCCAGCAGCCACGGCCGGCCGGGCAGCGGCTCCTGCATCGGCAGGACGCAGACGCGATCCGCAGCCACTAGCGGCGCCAGCACGTCGCGGATGCCGTGGTACGTCTGGCGATAGAGCCGCCAGTTGTACGAGGCGAAGGGCGCCTCGCGCGCCGCGGCGACGCCCCGCCGCAGCTCGCGCCCGTCCGCAGCCGCCAGGCACGCCTCGCGAAAGGCGCGCGCGTTGGGGTAGCGCTCCGCGAACGCCAGGGCGAAGTCCGCCCAGCGCGCCACGCCCATCAGCGCCTGCGGGATGGCGAAGGGGAAGTCGAGGCCGAAGGCCGCGTCGCCCGCCTGGGCGATGAAGTCGCGCAATGCCTTCAGCGCAGCGGCGCGCTCCGGCCCGCCGCCGGGCAGCGCCAGCGCCGGCCGGCAGGCGCCGATGTGCAGCCGGCCGCCCTCGGGAACGCCGCTGGCAATCCAGATCTTCCGCCCAGCGTCGGCGGCGCCGGAGAAGTCGGCGCCGTGGAGCATCTTATTACCCCACCACCCGCAGCGGGTTGAACGCCACGCCGCGGTCATACACGTCCAGCCCCTCGACGCGCTTGAGGACGCCGACGGCCAGGTACGTCAGCGGCGTGGCCGCGGCCTCGTAGGCCACCTTGGCCAGCCACTGCGTGGCGACGAGCTGCAGCAGCACCGGCAGCGGCAGCGTGTCGAAGAAAGCCAGGCCGAGGAAGAGGGCCGAGTCCAGCCCCTGGCCGACCACGGTCGAGCTGACGGTGCGCAGCCAGAGCCAGCGGCCCTGCGTCGCCACCTTCAGCCGCGCCAGGACGTAGGCGTTGGCGAACTCGCCGGCTAGGTAGGCCACGAACGAGGCCGCAAGCAGCCGCGGCGTGAGGCCCAGGATGCGCTCGTAGGCCGCCTGCGCGTCCCAGACCGCGGCGCCGGGCAGCACCTGCCCGGCCCAGATGGCGGCCACGGCGACGAGGTTGCAGAGGAAGCCGAGCCAGATCACCTGGCGGGCGCGGCGGTAGCCGTAGACCTCGGTCAGCAAGTCGCCGATGATGTAGCTCACCGGGAAGATGACGATGGCCGCCGGCAGCAGCCACGGGCCGGCGGCGATGAGCTTGACCGCGATGATGTTCGCCGTGATGAGCGTCGTCACGAAGAGCGCGGCGACGACAACCAGGCCCATCGTCGTCCGCCGCTCCGGCTGCGCCATCGTGCTCTCCTCTCCTGTGAAAATGGCCTTGCGGGTGCGTGCCCCACCCCACCCCGCAAAGGGTTCCCAGAGGTCGCCGTCGGCGACCTCTGGACTCCCCGCCGGCCCCGGCCCCCACTCCAGCACGGCGGGCGAGGGGGCCGGGGGGGTGGCCCATCCCCGTGCGGCGCCGGCGCGCTTCAGTCGTCGCG
>JACQUS010000533.1 GCA_016210125.1 Chloroflexota bacterium
CCCGGCCAGCCGTAGGATCGGGCGTCCCCGTCACTGAGGTGGTTGCGCTGGGTAAACGCTCGGTAAATGCCGTCGTCGCTGCACCGGTCGCCGCCGAGCGCAACGCTGCCGGTGACCGAAACCGCGGAGCGCGGTCGCGCGTGTACTCAGGGGATGCTTATGTCTAGATCAGCGACGTGGACCCCCGCGGCGCCTAGCGGTAGCTCCCGTGTCGTCGTTGGACGTGCGGCGATCATCAGCCTGCGGCGCCGCGCACGACGGCGGCCAGACGGCTCACAGCGATCTGCCCCGATCCATGGCGCACTACGCGGCGAAGGAGGTAAAGCAATGGTCAAAAGACTCGCGCTACTGCTTCTCCCGGCGCTCATCCTCATGCTCTCGGGCGTGGCGTTCGCCCAAGATCAAGACCGCGACCAGATTCAGCAGCGCATCCGCCAGTACGTGAGCGATCTCGCCCAGCAGCCGGAGCGCGCGCGCCTGCGAGAGCACGTGACGGCCGACGTGCCGGACGCCGAGATGGATCGCGTCCTGGAGCGCGCGCGTGATCGCCAGTTCCAGGTCGTGGACGTCGCCGATATCCAGGTGCTGGGCGACCGAGCGACGGCGACCGTGCGCCTGCGCCAGCGCGACGGCACGGAGCTCACGTGGAGCATGGAGCTCCTGCGCGAGCGCGATCAATGGCGCATTCGCAACCCTGATCTGACGCAGGAGGCGCCGGCTGCACCGCCCGGCGCCGTCGCTGGGGCGGAGGCCGGGCCACCCGCCGTGACTGCGCTGCCGCGGACGGGTGGGCCGGCGCTACCTGTCGGCGCCGCCGCGCTGGCCGGCGTGGCGCTCGCGGCTGTGGGCTTGCTGCTGCGCCGGCGCTGAGACGCGAGCTGGCCGTCGCGAGCAAGTGGCCGCGGCGCTGGGTCGTGGTCTTCGAGGCGAGGCAAACCTCGTCCCGATGACGTGGCAGCCGCGAATCGGGTGTCACGCGGGGTCCTGCCGGCAGTTCCGGCGCTTAGCGCCCGAGGGCGATGGACCGGTCCAGGGGGCGCTGGGCGCGCGGCGCGGACGAGCGGGCGGCGACTGCGTCGCGCAGCGAGAGGCCGGCCACGAGGCCGACCATCACGACCAGGCCGAGCAGTCCGCCGCCGGCGACCATCGCCAGCGCTGGGCCGGGGCAGGTGCCGGCCAGCGCCCACCCGGTGCCGAACATCATCGCACCGACGACCGTCTTGCGCTCGACGGCGCAGCGCTGGAGGGCCAGCGGCCCGCCAAGCGGCGTGTGCCACCGGCGCCGCGAGAGCACCCACAATGTCGGCGCGGCGACAGCGATCGCCGAGGCCATCAGCAGGAAAACGTCGAGCTCACGCAGAAGCAGCATATTGTGGATGACGTCGTAGTCGTTGAGCCGCGCCGCGGCGAGGGCGAAACCGAACCCCGCTCCGACGAGGAAGCCGACGCCGCTCACAGTGCGCCTCCCGTCACGAAGTGGAGGACGGCCGTCACCACGACGGCGGCGGCCATGAACGTTGCCGTCGCGACGAAGCTGCCCGGCGATAGGGCCGAGGTGCCGCAGATGCCGTGCCCCGAGGTGCAGCCGCCCGCCCAGCGGGCGCCGTAGCCCATCAGCAGGCCGGCGAGGAACAGCAGCGGGACGAGCGCGGCGAGCGGCAGCGCGCGGCTCAGGGTGCCGTAGTCCAGGCCCAGGGCTGGCCCGCCGCGGAGGGCGGTGGCGGCCAGCGCGCCGGCGAAGATGCCGCCGAAGAACCACACACGCCAACGCTCGGGCGACGGTCGGCGGCGCAGGAAGCCCAGCACCTCTAGGTACGAGCCGCTCACGCCGATGGTCCGGTTGGCGGCGGAATACATCACGATCAGCAGCAGCCCGATCAGCGGGCCGGCCACGTACCAGGGCAGACGATCCGGCAGCAGCGGCACGTGCTCCTCCCCTCGCAGCGCGCTTCTGCGCTCGCTGCCATGATATTAGTCACATCCAGCCCGGAACGCAAACGCGCGATCCTGGGGTGTGGAGCCATTGACGGGCCATGCTGCCCGACCTATACTCGACGCATAGCTGATACGGATCGCCGGAGTGGCGAGGCGGAAGCGCTCGGCGCGGAGACGCGGCCTATGCGGGTTCCCTGCCTTGGCAGCGAGAGCGGGCACGTCGCCTGACCATCGCGACGTGCCCGCTTGTGCTTTCCGGCCGAGTGACGCGCGATCGCCACGGCGCGAGGAGGGGCACGTGCACTCGAGCCTGATTGGCAAGATCGAGAAGGCCAAGCGCTACGCTCAGGAGCACGACCGCGTACGATTCCTCAGTCTCGCCGTCGACTTCCGCGGTGAGAACGACACGCACCGCGTCGCATTGGCTGACGGGAAGTGGCAGTGCGCGTGCGAGTTCTTCGCTGGATGGGGTTTGTGCAGCCACACGATGGCTTTGGAGCGCATGCTGGCGCCGATGCTCCCGCCCGAGGTGCGCGACCAGAGCCTGCAGCACGCAACGTCGACCACGTAGCACCGTCACCATCCTTCGGCGCCACCGATCCGGCCGGTGGGCCGCGGCTCTACCCGGCCTTCCTGCGGCTCGCGGAGGCGCTCGTCGTCGTCGTCGGGGGCGGGGCCGTCGCCGCGCGCAAGGTGGCCCTCCTGCTGCCCTGCCAGCCGACCCTGCGCGTCGTTGCCCCCCAGCTTTGCCCCGCGCTGCGCGACCTCGCCGACCGCAGTGAGATCACGTGGGTGGCGCGCCCCTATGAGCGCGGCGACCTCGCCGGTGCCCTGCTGGCCTTCGCCGCGACGGACGACCCGGCGACCAATCGCGCCGTCTGGAGCGAGGCGCGCCGGCGCCGCATTTGGGTGAACGTGGCCGACGATCCGGCGCGCTGCACGTTCACCGTGCCGGCCGTCCTCCAGCGCGGCGGCCTGGCGGTCGCCGTATCCAGCGGCAGTGCCAGCCCGGCCCTGGCCGGCCTCGTGCGCGACGTGCTAGCTCAGGCCGTCGGGCCGGAGTATGGTACGCTAGCCATGCTTATGGGCGAGGTCCGGCAGCAGGCGCAGCGCCGCTACGCCGACCGCGCTCGCCGCGAGCAAGCCCTGCGCGGCGCCGTTGCCGAGGACGTGCTGGCCGCCGTCCGGCGGGGCGACCTCGACGCCGCTCGCGCACGGCTGGCGGAGTTGGTCGCCGGCGAAGACGAGTAGCAGCGCGGCGGGCCGCGCTAGCGCCCGCGCATCGCCGAGGGAGCACGTCCACGGTGCCCGATCCGCTGCGCATCGCCACGCGGGGCAGCCCGCTGGCGCTCCGCCAGGCCGAGATGGTGCGCGACCTGCTGGCCGAGCGCCATTCCGACCTGCCCTGTATGCTCGCCGTCGTGCGCACGACGGGCGACCGCTTCCTGGACCACGACATTGCGGCGCTTGGCGGCAAGGGGGTCTTCGTCGCCGAAATCGAGCAGGCGCTGCTGCGTGGCGAAGTCGACCTAGCAGTGCACAGCCTCAAGGACCTGCCGGCCGAGCTGCCCGACGGCCTGATCCTCGGCGCCGTCCCCGAGCGCGAGGATCCGCGCGATGTCCTCGTCAGCGCTGGAGGCCGGCTGCTGTCCGAGCTGCCTGCCGGCGCGCGGATCGGCACCAGTAGCCTGCGGCGCGCCGCGCAGCTCCGCGCCTGCCGGCCCGATCTCGAGATCGTCGGCCTGCGCGGCAACGTCGGCACGCGCCTGGCGCGGCTCGACGGCGAGGGCCTCGACGGCGTGGTGCTCGCGCTCGCCGGCCTGCGGCGGCTGGGCCTGGCCGACCGCGCGGTCGAGGTGTTCGATCCCGAGCGCCTCGTCCCGGCGCCCGGCCAGGGCGCCCTGGCCGACGAGGCACGCGCCGGCAGCCACGCTGCGGCGCTCGCCGCAGCGCTCGACCACCCGCCGACCCCCTGCGCGGTCGCCGCCGAGCGCGCCTTCCTGGCCGCGCTCGGGGGGAGCTGCACGTTGCCGCTCGGCGCCTACGCGCGCGTCGAGGGCACTGAGCTCGTCCTCGACGGCATGCTCGCTGCGCCGAGCGGCGCGCCGTGCCTGCGTGCCAGCCGGCGCGGGCCGGCCGACGCGCCCGCGGCGCTCGGCCGGCGTCTCGCCGACGTGCTCCTGGCGCAGGGCGCGGCCGCGCTCGTCGCCCAAGCGCGCGCTGGCTGAGGGGTCCCGGCATGCTTCTGTCGTTTGGCCTCATCCTCGTCGACGTGCTGCTCTCCGTCGCCGGGCAGCTCGCGCTGAAGATCGGCGTCACGCAGATCGGCGTCGCCGGCGCGGCGGCGCTGGTGGACCCGCTGGGTCTGGCGCTGCGTGTGCTGACGACGCCGATCCTTGTGGCCGCTGTCGCAATGTACGTGGTGGCGCTCAGCGCCTGGCTCGTGGCGCTCTCGCGCTTAAACCTGAGCTTCGCCTACCCGATGCTCTCGCTCATCTACGTGCTGATTCCTGTCACGGCCTGGCTGCTGCTCGGCGAGCAGGTGCCGCTGATGCGCTGGCTGGGCATCTCCGTCACGCTCGCCGGCATCGGCATGGTCGGGCGCTCCTGACGGCCGCGCGCGGCGTGCAACGTGGCGGCGCTGCCGCGGCGCGGCTCCGCGTGCGCACGGCCCAGGGGGCGCCTGGTGCGCTTGACGCTCGACCAGCGGGCCGCCTATGCTGAACGCGCATTGACGAGGCTCGCGGCGGGCGAGCCACACATGTCAGGCGCGCTGGCGAAGCCGAGCAGCGGAGTCCAGGGATCGCCGCAGGCGACCCCTGGCTGACCCAGCAGCAAGGGTGGGGCGACAATTACGTCGCCCGGCCGACATGCTCGAGGGAGGGCCGTATGACCGTCGAAGCGCCGCAGCGCACGCATATGATCGAGGTCCTTCATCCCATCGCCCGCAACAAGCCGGTCGAGCTGCCACTGGCTGAGCGCGCCGGGACGCTCGACGGGCGCGTGATCGGCTTCCTC
>JACQUS010000538.1 GCA_016210125.1 Chloroflexota bacterium
ATGCGCAGGCCGGTCACCTCGGTCCACAGCAGCAGCCGCGCGCCGTGGCGCTGCGCCGCCGCGCCGTAAGCATAGGTCAGGTAGTGCGGGTTGCAGAGGCCGTCGGTCAGTCCGCCCACGCGCGGGTCGAGCCACGTTGCGGCGATGACGCTGGGCGACAGCGCCGGCTCGCGGCGGCGCGCCTCCGCGCCGTCGAGGATGGCGATGTCCAGGCCGGCGGCGCGCTGCTCGGCCACGAAGCGCTCCATCGCTGCCCACTCGGTCTCGCTGGTGATGAGGAACAGCCCGCCGACCATGGCGTATTCGAAGTCGTGGCCCAGCTCGTCGGCCAGCTTGGGGAAGAGCTGCGCGCTGTGCCACGCCAGCTCCAGGTGCGGCCCGGGCTTCTTGGTCTGCAGGCCGATGCCGCCGTCGCACGAGCCGGACGTGCCGCTGGCGAGGTCGCGGCGCTCGACCAGCAGCACGTCCACGCCGGCCTGCGCCAGGCGAAAGGCGATGGCGGTGCCGATCACCCCGCCGCCGATGACCACCACGTCGGCGGCGGTCACGCGCTGCCCCCGGCGAGCTGCGCAAGCTGTGGCAGCGGCAGCGGGCGCAGCGGCAAGCGCAGGTAGGGCGGCGGCAGCGCCGCCGGCGGCACGCCGGCCGCGGCCAAAAATGCCGCCAGAAGAGGGTAGCACCAGCGCCCCTGGCAGAGGCCCATACCGGCGCGCGTGCGCCGCTTCAGCGTGTCGAGCGTGCGCGCACCGGCGGCGATGGCCGCTTCGACGTCCCCGCGCGTGACCTCCTCGCAGCGGCACACGGCCAGGTCGGCCGGCCCGCTCACGAGCGGCGGCAGGGCCGGAGCCTGGCGACGCGGGGACGCGGGGACGCCGAGGGGCGATGCGCCGTGAACGGCAGCGGCCCGCCCGACGCGCTGCCCGTCGGCTATGGCCCGCGCCGCGCCCATGGGCCAGCAGGCGTCGCCGGCAACGTACACGCCGGGTACGGTTGTCTGCCCGCCGGCGTCGCGCTGTGGCACGTGCCGGCCGGCCTGCCAGTCGAACTGCGCGCCGGCCTGCCAGGCCAACTCGGCCGCCGGCACGAGCCCCAGCGCCAGGCAGAGCGCGTCGGCGGGCAGCATCTCGGCAGGCCGGCCACCCGCCGGCGCCGCCTCGACCGCCTCCAGGCGCTCGCGGCCGTGCGCGGCGACGACGCGCCAGCCGGCCCGCCGACCTACGCCGGGCAAGGCACGCCGCACATGCGGCCTTGGGTCGAGCCAGGTGACCGCCGCACCGGCCGCTGCCAGCTCGCGGGCGCACACGGCCCCGGCGGCACCGTAGACGACGACGCGCTCGCCGGGCAGCAGCCAATCCTGAACGACCAGGCGCTGCGCCGCGCGCGCCAGCAGCACGCCGGGGCGCGTCCAGCCGGGGAAGGCGCACGGCAGCTCGCGCGCGCCGCTGGCGACGAGGACGCGCCGCGCGCTGACGGCAGCCGCGCCGCGCTCGTCGCTCAGCAGCACGGTGAAGCCACCGCTCCGGGCCTCGACGGCCTGGGCGACCGTACCGCAACGCAGCGTCGCTCCGGCGGCCAGCGCGCGGCCGACGAGGTGCGCAGCGCGGGCTACGCCGGCCGGCCTGCGCGCGGCGCCGGCCTCCAGGGCGAGGTGGCCGCCGGGCGCCGCCTGCTCCTCGACGAGCAGCGTATCGGCGCCGGCCGCCGCGGCGGCAGCGGCCGCGGCCAGGCCGGCCGGCCCGGCGCCGACGACGAGGACGTCCCAGTCAGGCTTCATAGCGCTCGTCTCCGAGCACCGGCCATCGGCCGGTTGCTGCGCCCTGCCCCATCCCCGACATCTGATCGCAGAGGGGGCGGTAACCCCCTCTGCACGCCGCTTCGGCCGCCAGCCGCCCGCCGTCCCGCTTGGGGCGCCTGACGCGTAGCCAAGCCACGGCTTAGACGGCCGAAGCCGGTAGCGGCATCGTATGCCGGCGACGGCCCTCAGCACCGCTCCGCCGGGCCGCGCGAAGATCCAGCCAAGAGGGTGCGGCCATCGTACGGCGGGCGGTCGAGAAGTTCAACAGAGGCGGCGCGCACCTCAGCGCTGTCCGGGAGAGGTGACAGGGATCGACACGCACGCTTCGCGCGCTCGTGGGTGGGGTCCCGGAGAGGCGGCCAAGCGCCGGCGAGCCACCGGGGCAGGTACGCTAGCGTCGCAGCAGGCGCGCCGAGTTGAGCATAACCAGCACATCGGGAAGCGACTGCGCCGCGGCGGCGGTGATCGGCGGCAGCAGGCCGACGGCGGCAAGGCTCAGGCCCAGGACGTTGTAGAGCACGGCCATTGCCAGGTTCTGCTGGATGGTGCGGAAGGTGCG
>JACQUS010000023.1 GCA_016210125.1 Chloroflexota bacterium
AAGCCGAGGTCTGGCGCATGTTTGGTTTGCGCCAGATGTAGCGCAGGCTTCGGCCACGGGTCGCGGCACCACCGACGGCAGCGCCGTGGCGGCCGCGCCGTCATCGGCGGCTCGGCAGCGCAGTGCGGTGACGAGCCGGTAGGCACTGGGCTATACTGGACCGGGGAGGTGGCGCATGCTTGGCGTGGGCGGCGGGATCGCGCGCAGCATGCTGACGACGCTGCGCCAGTTTTTCCGTCCGGCCGTCACCGTCCAGTATCCCGAGGAGAAGCTGCCCCTCAAGCCGCGCTCGCGCGCCGCTCTCGGCTTCGACGAGGACATCTGTATCAAGTGCGCGCAGTGCGCCCGCGCGTGCCCGCTCGGCCTCGTTGTCATGCGCGTGTCGCGCGGGCCGGACGGCGAGCGCGTGCTGGACCAGTACGACATCGATCTCACCTACTGCCTCAACTGCGGACTGTGCGTCGAGGACTGCCCGACGGGCGCGATCCACTGGACACCGCGCTACGAGCTGGCAGCCTACCGGCGCGAGGACCTGATCTTCACCCGCGAGCGCTGGCGGCAGGAGACTCTGGCCCGGCGCAAGGCGGCGGCGGTCAACCGGCCGCTGCTGATTCCGCCCCCGTGGGGCCCGGTCACGGGGCGGAGCCGGCCACTGCACCCGCTGCCAGACATGGCGGTGGTATGAGCGATACGCTGCTATTCATCGCCTTCCTGCTCCTCGGCGCGCTTACGCTCAGCGCGGCCACGTTAGTCGTCACGACGCCGAAGATCATCCACAGCGCCCTGTTCCTCGTCCTGACATTCCTGGGTATCGCCGGCATCTACGTGCTCCTGGCCGCCGAGTTCGTCGCCGGCGTCCAGGTGCTGATCTACGTCGGGGCCATCACCGTGCTCGTGCTGTTCGCCATCATGCTCACCCACGGCCCGGCGACGCCGGCCAGCAACCCGGTCAATCGCCAGTGGGGCCTCGCCCTCGTAGTGAGCGGCGCGCTCTTCGCCCTTCTGCTGCTCGCCATCCAGGGCACTGCCTGGCCCGTGAGCAGCGCCGCGCTACCCAAGAGCACGATCGAGACCGTCGGCGTGCAGATTCTCACGACCTACGTCGTCCCGTTCGAGCTGGCCTCGCTTCTGCTTCTCGCGGCGATGATCGGGGCCATCGTCATCGCCCGCGAGGGGTGACCGCGAGAGGTGATATGGAGCTACGACTGGAGCACGTGCTGGTCCTGAGCGCGCTGCTTTTCGCCATCGGCGTGTACGGTGCGCTCTCGCGGCGCAACGCGGTGGCCATCCTGCTGGCCATCGAGGTCATGTTCAACGCTGTCAACGTCGCCTTCGTTGGCTTCGCGCGCTTCGTTGGCCCTGAGCATCTGGCTGGACAAGTCTTCGCCATCTTCGTCATCACCGTGGCGGCCGCCGAGGCGGCCCTGGCGTTGGCCATCGTGATGATGCTCTATCGGCAGCGGCGCAGCGTCAACGTCGAGGAGATCAACCTGCTGCGCTGGTAGGTGGGGATTGGTAGAGGTAGCCTGGATCATTCCGGCGCTCCCGCTGGCGACCTTCCTGCTCATCGTCGCCGTCGCCCGCTCTGCGCCGCGCCTGGCGCACGCGCTGGCCATCGCCGGGGTCGGTGCGGCCTGCCTGGCAAGCGTCGCGGTGCTCGCCGAGGTCGTCGGTGGGGCGCACGTCGAGCGCATCATGGCCTGGTTCCGCATCGGCCAAACCGTGTTCACCGTCGGCTGGGTGGTCGACCCGCTGTCGGCCGCCATGCTAGTCATCGTGACCACAGTCAGCCTGGCCGTGCATGTCTACTCGGTCGGCTACATGCACGGCGACGCCGGCTACGCGCGCTACTTCGCCTTCCTGAACCTCTTTACCGTGGCGATGCTCGGCATCGTGCTGGCGCCCACGCTGCTGCAGCTCTTCGTGTTCTGGGAGCTGGTCGGCCTCTGCTCGTACCTGCTCATCGGCCACTGGTACCGCAAGCCGGAGGCCGCGGCGGCAGCGAAGAAGGCGTTTCTGGTCACGCGCCTCGGTGACCTCGGCTTCCTCGTCGGCATCCTTATGCTCTGGACGGCGACCGGCACGTTCGTCCTCGCGGAGATCGAGGCCAAGGTCGCGCAGCACGCGCTGGCGCCCGGCTTCCTGACGCTGGCGATGCTGCTGCTCTTCTGCGGGGCGATCGGCAAGTCGGCGCAGTTCCCACTGCACGTCTGGCTGCCGGACGCGATGGAAGGCCCGACGCCCGTCAGCGCGCTCATCCACGCGGCGACGATGGTCGCCGCCGGCGTGTACATGGTAGCGCGGCTGTTCCCGCTCTTCGAGGGCGCGCCCACGGCGCTGCTGGTCGTGGCCTACGTGGGCATCTTTACAGCCTTCTTCGCCGCGACCATGGGCCTGGTGGCGCACGACGTGAAGCGCGTGCTGGCCTACTCGACGATCAGCCAGCTCGGCTACATGATGGCCGGGCTGGGCGTGGGCTCGCTGGCCGCCGGCATGTTCCACCTGTTCACGCACGCCTACTTCAAGGCGCTGCTCTTCCTGGCCGCCGGCAGCATCATCCACGGCGCGGCGACGCAGGACCTGCGCGAGATGGGCGGGCTGCGGCGGGTCATGCCGATCACGGCCATAACCTTCGCCGTCGGCGGGCTGGCGCTGGCCGGCGTGCCGCCGTTCAGCGGATTCTTCTCGAAGGACGAGATTTTGGCCAGCGCGCTGCACGCCGGGCAGCCGGTGCTGTTCGCCGTGGGGCTGGCGACGGCGGTGATGACCGCCTTCTACGTCTCGCGCGCCAGGCTACTGGCCTTCTGGGGCGCACCGCGCTGGTCGGCGAGCGCCGCGGGAAGCCCCGGCGGGAGTCGCGACCACGCGGGCCACGGTGGGTCGGCGGACGGCCACGACGCGCACGCCGCCGGCGCGCCGCACGACGCTCACGGCCACGGCGCGCCGCACGAGTCGCCGCCGGTTATGACCGCCGTGCTCGTGGCGCTTGGCATCCCAGCGGCGCTCGGCGGACTGCTCCTGGGGCCGGCTAGCGGCAACTGGTTCGCCCACTTCCTGGCACCGCTGGAGAAGCCCCTGCCCTTCGACCTGGGGCTGGCGGCGTCCGGCACCGCCGCCGCGCTGCTCGGGCTAGGGCTGGCCTGGCTGATGTACGGCGCGCGGGTGATCTCGCCCGAGGCGCTGGCCGCGCGCCTGCGGCCGCTGTACGTCGCCTGCTTCCGCAAGTGGTGGGTGGACGAGCTGTACGGCTTCATCGCCGCCCGTACCTTGCTCGGCCTGGCGCGCGCCCTGGCCTGGTTCGACCTCGAGGTCGTCGACGGGGTGGTCAACGCCGTCGGCGCGGCGACGCGCGCCCTGGGTCGCGGCGTGCGGCGGCTCCAGAGCGGGCAGCTCCCGGCATATGGACTGGCCATCTACGCCGGCGTCGTGGTCATCGCCGCGCTGGTGATGCTGGGGCCGCGGTGACGGAGGAGTCCTGGTGCCGCTGCTGAGCGCGATTATCTTCCTCCCGGCGCTGGCAGCGCTCGTGCTGGCGCTGCTGCCGGCGCGCGACCCGCGGACCTTCCGCAATGCCGCCGCGGCGGCGACCGGCATGACGTTTCTCCTCAGCCTCTGGCTCTTCGCGCAGTTCGACGTCAACAATCCCAGCCTCCAGTTCGTCGAGCGCGTGCCCTGGGTGCCGGCCATCGGCTTCGCCTACCTGGTCGGCGTCGACGGGCTGAGCCTGCCGTTCGTCGTGCTGACGGCGCTGCTGAGCTTCTGCGCCGTCCTCGGCTCATGGCGTGTGACGCTGCGGCCGAAGGAGTACTTCGTCCTGCTGCTGATCCTCGAGACGGGCATCACGGGCGTCTTCGGCGCACAGGACCTGGCGCTGTTTTTCCTCTTCTGGGAGGTCGAGCTGGCGCCGATGTTCCTGCTGATCGGCATCTGGGGCGGGCCGCGGCGCGAGTACGCGGCCATCAAGTTCGTGCTCTACACGCTTGCCGGCTCGGCGGCGATGCTCGTCGGCATCCTCGTCCTCTACTTCGCCGGTGAGCCACGCACCTTCGCCTGGTCGGAGCTGGTCGGCCGGCAGATCGCGTTCGAGGTGCAGCTCGTCGTCTTCGTGCTGATCTTCTTCGCCTTCGTGGTCAAGCTGCCGGGCTTCCCGTTCCACACCTGGTTGCCGGACGCGCACGTGGAGGCCCCGACGGCGGTGAGCGTGCTGCTGGCCGGCGTGCTGCTCAAGATGGGCGGCTACGGCATCCGGCGGCTGCTGCTGCCGCTTGTGCCTGAGGCGATGCGCTTTTTCGCCCCGGCCCTGGCGCTGCTGGCCGTGGTCAACGTGCTCTACGGCGCGCTGCTCTGCCTGGCGCAGAGCGACATGAAGAAGCTGGTGGCCTACTCCAGCATCAGCCATATGGGCTACGTGCTCCTGGGCATCGCCGCCCTGACGACCGTGGGGCTGGGCGGCGCCGTGCTCCAGATGGTCTCGCATGGCTTCATCACCGGGCTGCTGTTCCTGCTCGTCGGCGTGCTCTACGACCACGCGCACACGCGCGACGTCGGCCGCTTCGGCGGGCTGGTTCACCGCACGCCGGCGCTGGCCGTCGTGACGTCGCTCGCGGCGCTGGCGGCGTTGGGGCTGCCGGGCATGAGCGGGTTCGTCGCCGAGTACACGGTATTTGTCGGCAGCTTCGCGACCTTCCCGTGGCACACGGCGGTCTCGACGGTCGGCGTGCTGCTGGCGGCGGGCTACATGCTGTGGATGACCGAGCGCATCTTCTTCGGCCCGCTCAATCCGGAGTGGCACGACCTCGACGACGCCCACCGCTACGAACTGGTGCCGCTCTGGGGGCTGATCGGCGTGATCTTGCTGGTCGGCCTCTACCCGCCGGTGGTGACCGACGTCATCGACCTGGGCGTGGGCGCGCTGACGCGCTGGCTGGGAGGCTAAGCGGTGCTGCTGCTGGCCCCAGAACTGATCCTGCTGGCGACGGCGCTGGTCGTCATCGCCGCCGACCTGCTGATGCGCCGCAAGCGCAAGGCCGAGCTGGCCTACGTCGCGCTGGCGGGCACCGTCCTGGCGGCCTTCGCCACCGTGCCGCTGGCCGGGCAGCGCGCCGTGCTGTTCGGCGGCGCGCTCGTCGTCGACCCCTTCGCCGTCTTCCTCAAGCTGGTGCTCCTGGCCACGACGGCGCTCATCATCTTGGCCTCGGTGGACCTGGTAACCGAGCGCACGCGCTGGCAGGGGGAGTTCTACGCGCTGCTCCTGCTGGCCACGCTCGGCATGCTGACCCTGGTCAGCGCGACGGAGCTAGTGACGCTCTACATCGCGCTGGAAGTGGGCACGATGGGCTTCGCCGCGCTGGTGGCCTTCCTCAAACAGCGCAATGCCAGCGCCGAGGCTGGGCTCAAGTACCTGCTGCTGGCGGCCTTCTCCTCGGGCGTCTTGCTCTACGGCATCGCGCTGCTATATGGCGCCACGGGCAGCACGCACCTGGCAGTCATCAGCCAGCGCATCGCCGCGCCGCTGACGATGAGCCAGCCGGCGGTCCTGCTGGCACTGACGCTGCTGGTCGCCGGCTTCGGCTTCAAGCTGTCGGCCGTGCCCTTCCAGATGTGGGTGCCCGACGTGTACGAGGGCGCGCCGACACCGGTGACCGTCTTTCTGGCCGTGGTGTCGAAGGTCGCCGGCTTCGGCGTAGCGCTGCGCCTCTTCGCCGGGGCGCTCGGCCAGGCCGAGGGCGAGTGGACGCCGGTGATCGCCGCGCTGGCCGCGCTGACCATGACGGTGGGCAACCTCGGGGCGCTCGGCCAGGGGAGCATGAAGCGGCTGCTGGCGTACTCCAGCATCGGGCAGGCCGGCTACCTGCTCGTCGGCCTGGCCGCGGCGGCGAAGTCGGCGACGGTCGGCGCCGGCACGACGGGGGTGCTGTACTTCCTCGTGGCCTACGCCTTCACCAACCTGGGCGCCTTCGTGGCCGTCATCGTGTTCTCCAACCAGACCGGCAGCGACCGCATCGCCGACTACGCCGGGCTAGCGCGGCGCTCGCCCGGGCTGGCGCTGGCGCTGGGCATCTGCCTGCTCTCGCTGGTCGGCATGCCGCCGACGGCCGGCTTCGTCGGCAAGTTCTACCTGTTCTACACGGCCGCTGCCGAGGGCCTGGTCTGGCTCGTGGGCCTGGCGGTGGTGAACACGGCCATCTCGATGTACTACTACATGCGGCCCATCAAGCTCATGTACCTCGACCCGGCGCCGAGCGCCGAGCCCGTCCGCACGACGCTGCCGCTCACCGCCGCGCTGGCCGGCGCTGTGGCGGCCGTCTTCGCCGTCGCCCTCGTGGCCGGCCCGCTGATCGACACGGCGCGCGGCGCCGCCGAGCTGCTGACCGTGCTGCGCTGAGGGGCGCTGGCCGGTCGAATCGAGTTGTAGAAATGGCCGTGCCACAAGACGACGAACTCACTGGAGAGATTGACGACTTCTTCGAGCAGATCGAGGAGGCGAAGCGATACATCGACAACTTGCACGACCCGTTTCGCGCCCTCCAACTGATGGTTCTGCTCGATGTGCTCGCCAAGTGCGCATTCCCTAAGGAGCGAAATAATAAGCAAAGATTCATTGGCCTAATAGACCATCACTCTGACTGGGAGTATAAGGACTGCGTCAGCATCATTCAGTTAAGCCATCTCTTCTCAGGAATTAACCGAGATGACCGCTGCCAAGCCCGTAACCGTTCACGCCCCGGAGGCTGCGGCATGGATGGGTAGCAGCGAGGGGATGCGGAGGCCATGGTGGGCGGCCAGGCAGACGTCGGTTAGATAGGG
>JACQUS010000542.1 GCA_016210125.1 Chloroflexota bacterium
GCGGGCCAACGAGCAGCACACCGCGCGGGATGCGCGCGCCCAGCGAGGCGAACTTCTCCGGGTACTTCAGGAACTCGACGACCTCCTGCAGCTCCTGCTTGGCCTCCTCGACGCCGGCCACGTCGGCAAACGTGATGCTCGGCTTGTTGCCGAGGAACATGCGCGCGCGACTCTTGCCGAAGGAGAGCGCCTGGTTGTTGGAGCCCTGGGCCTGGCGCATCATGAACAGCAGGAAGCCGGCCAGGAACAGGAAGGGCAGGAACTGGAGCGCGACGCCCAGCCAGTTGCCCAACTCCGCCGGCCGGCGGATGTCGATCTCCAGGGCGTCGATGGTCTTCTGTTCGACGCCGGCCCCGCGCAGCACCTCGAAGATGTTGGCGGAGGCCTCCTTCTGGGCGACCAGCTTGCGGCTATCACGGGTGTCGACGATGATGCGCTCGCCCTCGACGACGACGGCGCGTGCGTTGCCGTTCTTGATCTCATGGAGCGCCTGTGAGAGCGTGGCGGCCTTCCCGCCCTGCGCGCCGCCCGGCGCGTTCGCTCCTGGGAAGAGGGAGAAGAACAGGGCCACCGCGGCGACGAGAATGAGCAGATAGATAAAACTGTTCCGCAACCACTTGGCATCCATTCAGCGTCCTCCGACCGTGGCCAGCGCCCGGGGGAGGGCGCCTTCAGGGCGATTATAGCTTATGCTCACCAATCGGCTCAATTTGTGCGCGCGCCGCGCACGTGCAGCACGCCGACGAACGGCAAGTTGCGATACAGCTCATTGGCGTCGAGCCCGTAGCCGACGACGAAGCGGTCGGCAATGTCGAAGCCGACGTACGCCAGTTCCGGCTCCATCCGCCGCGACTTCTGCTTGCGCAGCAGCGCGCAGACGGCCAGGCTGCGCGGGCCGCGGGCACGCAGCAGCGCCGTGATGTATCCCAGCGTCAGCCCGGTGTCGACGATGTCCTCCACCAGCAGGACGTCCCAGTCCTCGATGCTCTCGTCCAGGTCCTTGATGAGCCGTACCACCCCGCTCGACGTCGTCGTCGGGCCGTACGACGACACGGCCAGGAAGTCGAGTGCCACCGGGATCGTGACGCTGCGCGCGAGGTCGGCCATGAACATAAGCGCGCCCTTCAGCACACCGACCAGCAGCAGGCGCCGCCCGGCGTAGTCGGCGCTGATCTGCGCCGCTAAGTCGCGCACGCGCGCCTGAATGGCCTCGGCCGGCAGCAACACCTCGCCGCCCTCGGCGACCTGGCGGGCAAACTCCGCGCTCAGCGCTGTCCTCCTGGCAGCCGTCTCGACATCCATGCTAGCGCTCGGCACCGACGTATCGCAAGCAGACGAGCGGCTGGGCCGCGCCGCGGCCGCCTGCGACCCTCGCCGCCTCGTCTTCGCCGCCGAGATCGACCCGCTCGTCCAGCGCGAAGCCGACGACCCAGAAGGGCCCACCCCGCCCGACCACGACCGGCACGGCGGCGCGGTCCGGACGCGGGACCTTCGCGTCAGTCAGCAGGTCCTGCACCTTCTTCGTCCCGCCGAGCCCGCGCGGGCGCAGGCGGTCGCCGGGCCGCGGCCGGCGCACCGCCAGCGGCTCGCCGACCGCCGCGAGCGGCACGTCGACGTGCCGCCAGCCATTCGCGGCGGCGGCACAGGGCTTGGCGCACCGGCGCGCGACGACGCGCGCACCGCTCGGCAAGACGACCTCGCCCGGCACGGGGAGGTCGTAGCCGCTCTCGGGCAGCGGCGGCGGTGCCGGCCGCGCGCCCGCCCACAGCTCCGATCCAACGCGCTGCACGCGCCGGCGGCCCGGCCAGTGCACCTCGCGCTGCGCGCCGTCGCCCGCCAGTAGGGCCAGCGCAGCCTCCAGATGGCTGGCGCTCAGGGCCGGCTGCTCGCCGCCGTAGAGCGTCGCCGCGGCCCGCTCCAGCAGCGCGATCTGGATGGGCCGGCGCAGCGCCCGCAGGTCGCTCGTCGAGAAGCCGACGCCGCCCGGCGCGACACGCGCCAGGCGCTGCCAGGCGCCCTCGGCCTCCGCGGCGACGAGGTCGGCCAGGTCGGCCGCCGCGACGCTGGTGCGGCAGAGGGCGTCGCGCACCGCCGGGTTAAGCCGCTCCAGCAGCGGCAGCACCTCGCGGCGCACGCGGTTGCGGGCGAAGCGCGGGTCGACGTTCGACGGGTCCTCGACGTAGGCCAGCCCGCGCGCCGCGCAGAAGGCGCGCGTCGCGGCGCGGGTGACGCCCAGGAGCGGGCGCAGCACGCGGACGGTGCCATTAGGGACGGCGAGCGTGCGGTCCGGCCGCATGGCGGCCAAGCCCAGCGGCCCGGCGCCGCGGATCAGCCGCAGCAGCACGGTCTCGGCCTGGTCGTCGGCGGTGTGGCCGGTGGCCACGCCCACGGCGCCGACGCGGCCCTGGACCTCGGCCAGAAACGCGTAGCGCACCGCTCGCGCCGCGGCCTCGACGGAAAGGCGATGCGCGCGCGCGTAGCCCGGCACGTCATGTCGCGCAGCGACGACCTCCAAGCCGAGCTGCTCGCCCAGCCGCCGGACGCGCAGCACGTCCTCGGCCGAGTCGGGACGCAGGGCGTGGTCGAGATGCGCGATGCACAGGCGCAGCGCGAACGGCGGGGCCGCGTGCGTCGCCGCCGCGGCGAGGGCCACGGAGTCGGCGCCGCCGGAGACGGCGAGGACGAGCCGCTGGCCGTGCAGGTCAGAATGCTGGGCGAGGAAGGCTTGGATCGCAGTCTCAGGATGCACCGGAAAACACCGCGGCGGCGACCGACCGGTCGCCGCCGCTTAGAGGGTCGCGGGGGTTGGATTCGAACCAACGACCTTCGGGTTATGAGCCCGACGAGCTGCCACTGCTCCACCCCGCTTCGGACACTCCTACTTTACCAGAGGCAGCCCCGCACGTCAAGGCTCGCGCCGCGCGGCCTCGCCCTCGCGCACGAACAGCACCAGGGTCTCGCCCGGCCGTGCAAGTCCGAGCTGCTCGCGCGCCAGCTCCTCGACGCCGGCGTCGGTGGCGTAGTACGCAAGCTCGGCACCGAGGCGGCGGCCCTCGATCTCGAGCTGCGCGACCTCTTGCCGTAGGCGCACCGCGTCCTCGTGCAGGCGACGGCCGAGAAGCCACAGGTTCAGGAACGCCAGGCCGATATAGACGACGAGCAGCGCGGCGGCCAACGCAAGAAACAGCCGCCGCACTAGCCCAGCGCCTCCGCGCATCGCCTCCTCCCGACCGATCGTCATGGCCCCGAACGTGGACCGGGTGCACGTCCCAGTGACCCGGCGCCACGCGCCTGACCCGGCGCCGCGCGCCTGACCCGGCGCCGCGCGCCTGACCCGGCGCCACGCGCCTGACCCGGCGCCACGCGCCATGGAGAACTAGGCATGGAGAACTATGGGACCTGACGGGCGCTGCAACGCTTTCAGTATCGTTGCGTCGGCGTGGCCCTACACGAGATCGTCGACCGGAGGACGGCGGCGCTCGTCGGCCGTGGCGCGCTCGTAAGCGTCAGCAACGCGCAGCACGGTCGCCTCTTCGAGCGGCCGGCCGGCGATCTGCAAGCCAATGGGCAGGCCGGCCGCCGTGTATCCGCACGCCACGCTCACGGTCGGAAAGCCGGTGAGGTTCGAGAGCCGCGTGAGGCTTGCGAGCGTGGGCGGCACCGGCAGCTCCTGCCCGCCGAGCACCACCGTCGCCTGCCCAATTGGCGGCGCCGCGATCGGCGCCGTCGGCCCGACGAGCACGTCGAAGCGCTCGTGCGCCGCGCCGACGTCGGCGATGAGCCGCGTGCGCGCCTGCTGCGCGCGCACGTAGTCGGCCCCGGTCAGGGCGACCGGCACGGGGAAGCGCTGCCGCACGTCGGCTCCATAGTCGGCGGCGCGCTCGCGCAGGAGCTGCCGATGCACGGCCACGGAGTCGACGCCCATGATGACGTTAGAGATCGGCCGAGCGTACGCCGCTATCGGGATCGACACCTCGTCCACGGCTGCGCCGAGGTCGGCCAGCCGCTGGACGGCGGCGGCCACGACCCGCCGCACCTCGTCGTCGAGCGGCTCGTCGAAGTGCTCGCGCAAAACGCCGACACGCAGACCACGAACGTCGCCGCTGAGCGCCGCGGCGTAGTCGGGCACCGGCGCGCGGCTCGACCACGGATCGCGCGCGTCGTGCCCGGCGATGGCTCCGAGCGCCAGGGCGGCATCGCGCGCGGTACGGGTGAGGGGACCGATGTGGTCCAAGGCCCACGAGACCGCGAACACGCCGTAGCGGCTGACACGGCCATAGGTGGCCTTGAGCCCGATGATGCCGCAGAGCGCCCCTGGCACGCGGATGGAGCCGCCGGTGTCACTGCCGATCGCTATCGGCACCATGGCCGCGGCGACGCTGGCGGCGGAGCCGCCGCTGGAGCCGCCCGGCACGCGCTGCCGGTCCCAGGGGTTGCGACAGGGACCATAGTGCGGGTTGTTGCTCGTCGGCCCATAGGCGAACTCGTGCGTGTGCGCCTTGGCAACGACGATGGCCCCGGCGGTGCGGAAGCGCTCGACGATCGTCGCGTCCGCCGTCGGCACGTGGTCGGCGAAGATCTTCGAGCCCATCGTCGTGCGCACGCCGCGCGTGGAGACGATGTCCTTGAGGGCCACCGGAACGCCGTGCAGCGGGCCACGGCGCTCGCCGCGGGCCAGCTCCTGCTCGGCATGCCGCGCGGCGGCGCGGGCCGGCTCGGCCAGCACGGTCAGGAAGCTGTTCAGGTGCGGGTTCAGGCGCTCGGCACGGGCGAGGTAGGCATCGATCACCTCCACCGGCGACACATCGCGGCGCGCGATGCGCTCGCCCAGCTCCGCGGCGGTCATCCAGCATAGCTCGCGCTCGTTCATGGCCCCCTCGTCGCCTGGTGCTCGCGGCTAGCCGTCGAAGCGCGTGTAGGCCGTGGGCTCGAGCGCGGCGATGCCGAAGCGCTGCTCCAGCTCTGCCAATGCGTCGAGAATGCTCTTGAGCGCCGCCGGCGCGGTGGCCAGATCGGTGTCGTTGAACGCAATGCCCTGGTGCGCCGCCGCCGTGCGCACGACGTCGGCCAAAGCGTGGTCCGTCTGATCCGGCATGGCTCTCCACCCCCTCGGCTGCTCACCCGCTTGGGGTACTATAGCAGGGTGAGCGACGCCGCGCTTGCGACGTAGGCCGGCGCTTCGCCGCTGGACGGCGGACCTCATAATCTGCGTTTCCGCCCGGCCCGCGCGGGCTCACCTGGCACCTTTTCCCTGAATTTTCTGATGGCAAAGTTTCCGCCCGGCCCGCGCGGGCTCACCACCCGGCGTGACATTCGCGCGTGGAGCGCGGCGCGTCGGCCATCGCGGCGAGACGGGGGATTCCGACGGGGGCTTCCAAAGGGGGCGAAGCCCCCTTTGGCGTAACTACTCGGGGTGGGGCAGGGTCGCCCGCGGGCGATATGTTTCGGAGCGCGCTACGCAGAGAGATGCGCGCTGACGCGGCCCTCAGACGATGCGCAGCCGCACGCCGGCCATCTGCTCCAGCGGCAAGAGCAGCGTGGTGTAGTCGTCGTCCCCGTGTCCTAAGGCCTTGAGCTGGCCGAAGAGCTCCCGGCAGACGGCCCCGGCGACCAGCGGCACATCCTCCTCGCGACCCAGCTCCAGCGCCAGGTCCAGGTCTTTGCAGACCACCTCGACGCTCCCGCCCGGCGAGACATCCCCGCGCAAGATCTTCTGCGTGAAGTACTCGTCGAGCAGCCACGTGCGCGCCGAGCCCTGGTGCAGGACGTCCAGCAGCGTCTCCAGCGATGCGCCGGCCTTCACGCCCAGGACCAGGCCCTCGCAGAGGCCCTCGGCGATGATGCCCAGGATGAGGTTGTTCACCAGCTTCGTGACAGCGCCGACGCCGCTGGGGCCGCAGTAGAGGATGTCGGTGGCCATGGCCTGCAGCACGTCGCGCTGCGCGTCCAGCACCGCCGGCTCGCCGCCCACCATCGTCGCCAGCGTGCCGGCGATGGCCGCCGGCGTGCCGCGCGTCACCGGCGCGTCGAGCATGTGCCCGCCGGCCGCGCGCACCTGCTGCGCCAGCCGCCGCACGACGGATGGCGCGATGGTGCTCATCACGATGACCGTGCCGCCCGCCCGCAGCCCGTCCAGCACGCCGCCGGGGCCGGCGATGACATCCTCGGCCTCGGCGCTCGTGCGCACCATGAGGATGGCGACGTCGCTCTCGCTCGCTACCTGCCGCGGAGAGCTGGCGGGGCGTGCGCCCTGAGCCATCAAGTCCGCCACCGGCTCGGGGCGCACGTCGTAGGCGATGAGGGGAAACCCGGCGCGCAGCACGTTCAGGGCCATCGGCCGGCCCATGGTGCCGAGGCCGATGAACCCGACGGTCTTCACGCGCGGCGCTACTGCGACTCGTAGAGCTGCTTGGCGATCGCCAGGTCGACCTTGCCCTTCTGCTGCTCGGCGACCTCCTGCCACACCTTATCGCGCACGGCGGCCCACTGCGCGTATTCCTCCGGCGTCGGCTGGTAGACGGTCATGCCGAGATCCGTCAACTGCTTCACCAGTCCTTGTGTCCGCTCCGTCGCATCCTTGCGGTTCCAGGCCTTGGCCTCTTCCGCGGCCTCCAGCAGGACCTTCTGGTGCGCCGGCGAGAGCGACTCGAACCTCTTGGCGTTGATGTAGAACGTCTGGAAGAGCGCCTGGTAGTCCAGACGGATGCTGTGCTTCACCACCTCGTAGTGCTTCGGCGCAATGATCGACACCATCGGGATCTGCTCGCCCTCCACGACGCCCTGCTGGAGGGCCGTGTAGGTCTGCGCCCAGTCGACCGGCGTGGGATTCGCGCCCCAGGCCTTGAAGATGGCCAAGTCGACCGGCGTGCTGACGACGCGGATCTTCAGCCCCTTGATGTCCGCCGGCACCTTCAGCGGCTTGTTGCGCGTCTGGACGTCGCGCCCCGAGCCGTAGCTGATCGCGAAGAGCAACTTGACGCCGAGGTCTTTCTCGTACTGCTCGATCGCCTTCTGGCCGATCGAAATGTCCAGCGAGCGGAGCATGTTGTCGTAGGTCTTGAAGAGGAACGGCAGATCGTAGTTGAAGAAGGCGTTCGTGAAGCGGCCCGAGTTGCCGTTCGAGATCATGCCGATGTCGACGCTGCCGCTCATCACCGCCTGCGTCAACTGGTGCTCGACGCCGAGGCCTTGGTAGAGCTGGCGGACGAACACCTCGCCCTTGCTCTTCTGGTTGACGAGCTCGGCGAACTTGTCCTGCGCCGCGCACAAGACGTCGCCCTTGGGCTGCGAGCAGCCCATCTTCAGCTCGAGCACGGGCTGGGTCGCCGGCTTAGGGGCCTCCGCGGCCGGCTTGGCGGGCTGCACCGCCGGCTGTGCGGGCTGCGCGGCGGGCTTGGCCGGCTCCGCCACCGCCTTCGCCGGCTGAGCTGCCGGCGCCTGCGGCGCGGCCGTACTGCTCGCGCAGGCCACCGAGACGACGAGAAGGACACCCATTCCGACGACCGCAGCTATCCGACGCACGAACTCTCCTCCTTCGCGAAGACGCCTATCGTCCTCCAGCGTGTGCGCGGCGAACGTGCCGTAGTCCTGCCTCCATGGCAGGGGGCGAATGACGCATGGCGCTGTATCCGGGCTAACACGGCAGCACAGGAGCGTCTACCCCCGTCATGTCCAAAATCAGGCCCCCATTTTTGCCCCACACGGACAAAGCGCTGATGGCTTTATTGGCCGGCCAGCACACGGCTGACAGCCCCTTCACCCGCGCTGGTGCACAGCGCCACGGGCTAGCGGTCGCGCGGAGCGCCGCCGGCCGCCGCGGCCAGCGGTGGCGCGGTGGGGCGCAGCGCCGGCATGACCTCCGCGGCGAAGAGGCGCATCGAGCGCTCCACCTTCTCCCCGGGGACGCCGCGGAAGAACATGCGGCTCATGAGGTGCGTAAACCCCGTGGTCTCCCGCAGCTCCAGCAGATCGGCGCGGCAACTGTCGGGGTCGCCGATCGTGATGGTCCGCTGCCGCAGCAGCCGCTCCAGGGTGATGTCGTCCGGCGCCAGCGCGGTGTAGCTCCGCGGGAAGGTGGTCGCGTTGTGGCGCATGAAGGCGACCATCGGCTCGGCCGCGTCGCGGAGCGCCTCGGCCTGGCTCTCGGCGACATACACGTAGCGGGCGAGGCCGTGCTCCGGTCGCCCGGGTTGGCCGCCTGCGAGCCACGCATCAGCGTGCGCAGCGAAATTCTTGCGCAGGTCTTCGAGCGCGCTCGCCGCGCCGCCGGCCGTCTGCATCAGGTGCATCCCCCGCCGACCCGCGGCGATCGCCGTCTCGCGCGTGAAGGCACTCATCCACAGGGGCGGATGGGGCCGCTGAAGCGGCCTCGGGTACACCTCGACCTCAGGGACGCGGAAATACGTGCCCTCGTAGCTGAAGCGTTGGCTGCGCCAAGCTCCGATGATGATGTCGATGCCCTCGCTCAGGCGCTCGCGGCGCTCGCCGTGCGGGACGCAGTAAGCCGCGAACTCGTACTCCGCGTAGCCCGAACCCAGGCCGAGCTCAAGCCGCCCGCCGGTCAGCACGTCGCACAGGGCGGCCTCGCCGGCCACGCGCAGGGGGTGATTCAGCGGGACGACGACGACGGCGGTGCCCAAGCGGATGCGCGTGGTCTGGCCGGCCAGCTTGACGAGCATCATCAGCGGGCTGGGGCAGTGTCCGTCGTCGGCGTGGAACTGGTGCTCCGTCAGCCACACGCAGCCGTAGCCCAGCTCCTCGGCCAGCACCGTCTGCCGCAGGACCTCGTCGAACACCTCCACATCGGGGCGCCCACGGAGCTGATCCATGCGGAAGAACAGGCCGGCCTCCACGTCCCCTCTCCTCTCGCCGTGCTGAGCCGTACGTGGGGTGCTGCGCCGCTGATGGGCTAGGGGCACGGCAAGCCGTGCCCCTCGATGCGGACACGCGACGCCAAGCGCCTACCTGGCGA
>JACQUS010000046.1 GCA_016210125.1 Chloroflexota bacterium
AGGGCTGCATCGTGCGCGGCCACGGGACCTTCGCCGCCGGGATGCTGCTCGAAGAGGCTTACCAGACCACCTGCCAGATCGAGTTCGCCTGCCACATCCGCTACCTCGTCGACCTCACCGGCCGCCAGCCTCTGCGCGAGCTGCGCGACCTGCGCGGGTGGTAACGGCATGGTTGCGGCGCTCGCGCGGCGAACGTTATGATGGCGATGTTATGAGCTTCCTGTCGGTGGTCCTTCCGGCGTACAACGAGGAGGCGAACGTAGCGGCAACCGCCAGCGAAGCGGCCGCGGTGCTGACCCGCCTCGGGCTCGACTATGAGATCGTCGTCGTCGACGACGGCAGCCACGACGCCACGGCCGCGGTCGTACGGCGGCTGGCCGCCGAGAACCCGCGTGTCCGCCTCGTCCAGCACGCCACGAATCGCGGCTACGGGGCGGCGCTGGCCAGCGGCTTCGCGGCGGCGCGCGGCGACCTCGTCTTCCTGACCGACGCCGACAAGCAGTTTGACATCGCTGAGATTGAGCGCCTGCTGCCGCACCTGGCCCACGCCGACATCGTCGCCGGCTACCGCGCGCCGCGCCGCGACCCGCCGCTGCGCGTGCTCTTCGGCCGAGCCTGGAACGCGCTCGTCAACGCCGTCTTTGGCTATACGGCGCGCGACGTCGACTGCGCCTTCAAGCTCTTTCGCCGCCGCGTCCTGGACGACGTGAAGGTCGCCTCGCGCGGGGCTATGTTCTCGGCCGAGCTGCTGATCCGCGCCCGCCAGGCCGGCTACCGCACGCACGAGGTGGCCGTCAGCCACCTGCCGCGGCGCGCCGGCCGCCCGACCGGGGCCAAGCCGGCGGTCATCCTACGCGCCTTCCGCGAGCTGCTGCGCTTCCGCTGTCAGCTCTGGCGCGAGTGCGCGCGGGCGCGGGCCGAGGCGCGCGCGCGGCGTGGGGTGCAGCTCTGATGCGCCCGCTCGCGGGGGTGGGCAGCGCCCCCGACGGCGGGCGTCATCCTTCCGCCGTGGCGGCCCACGCCGTGCGGACCGTGGAGTCGCCGCAGACGCCGCCAGAGCAGGCGCAGGCCCGTCCGGACGCGCTCCGAGAGCCAGGTCACGGGAGCGCTCGGCGCTACCGCATCCTCCAGATCGCGCCGACGGCCTTCTTCGGCGACTACGGCTGCCACGTGCGCATCCTCGAGGAGACGCGGGCCCTCCAGCGCCTCGGCACAGCCGTAGCCGTCTCGACGTACCACGCCGGGCGCGATCTGGCCGACGTGGCCATCCGCCGCACGCCGCGGCTGCCCTGGCTCGATCGGGTGCAGGTCGGCTCGTCGTGGCACAAGCTCTACCTCGACGCCCTCCTGGCGCTGCGCACCGTGGGCGACGTGTGGACCCTCCGACCCGACGTCGTGCACTGCCACCTGCACGAGGGCGCGCTGATCGGCAGCGTTGTCGGCCGGCTGCGCTGGCGGCGCGCGCCGGTGGTCTTCGACTTCCAGGGCAGCCTGACCAGCGAGATGGTCGACCACACCTTCCTGCGCCGCGAGAGCCGCCTCTTCACTCCGTTGCGCTGGCTCGAGGAGCGCATCGACCACGTCGCCGATGCCGTCGTGACCAGCTCGCACCACGCCGTCGACCTGCTGCTGCGCGAGTTCCGCTGCCGGCCGGAGCGCGTCTTCGCCCTGCCCGACGGCGTGGACACCGCGCGCTTTCGCCCGCGCTGGGAGCTGGACGCCCACGCGCTGGCCGACGTGCGGCGGCGTCTGGGCATTCCCGACGACCGCCGCGTCGTCGTCTACCTTGGGCTGCTGGCCGAGTACCAGGGCGCGACGCACCTGCTGCAGGCCGCGGCGCATCTGCTCGGCCGGCGGCGCGACGTGCACTTCCTGCTGATGGGCTATCCCGGCCAGGACCGCTACCGCGCCACGGCCGAGGCCCTGGGCATCGGCGGCCATGTGACGTTCACCGGCCGCCTGCCGTACGAGAAAGCGCCCGTCTTCCTCGGCCTGGGCGACGTGGCCGTGACGCCGAAGCTCTCGGCCACTGAGAGCAACGGCAAAATCCTAAACTATATGGCTCTCGGCCTGCCCACGGTGGCCTTCGACACACCGGTGAGCCGCGAGTTCCTCGGCCCGCTCGGGCACTACGCGCCCCTCAGCGACGCCGGCGCGCTGGGCGACGCGCTCGCCGCGGCGCTCGACGACCCGCAGGCTGTCGCGCGCAGCCGCGCGCTGCGCCGTCGCGTCGAGGAGCACTTCTCGTGGGAGGCTATGGCGCGGCGGCTGCTCGCAGTGTACGATCTCGTCACCCGGTAGAAAGTGACGCGTAATGAGTAATAAGTAATGAGTGATGGGTGGGGCAGGCGGGGACTCATCACTCATCGCTTCGCGTGAGGTGGCTATGCTCGCTGCGCGCTGGCACGGGCGGCGCGACGTGCGCGTCGAGGAGGTCGCGCCGCCGGGGGCGCCCGGCGCGGGCGAGGCGCAGGTGCGCGTGCGCTGGTGCGGCATTTGCGGCTCGGACTTGCACGAGTATGTCGCCGGGCCGATCCTCATCTCGCCGGCCGGCCGGCCGCACCCGCTCACGGGACGCGAGCCGCCGCTGACGCTGGGCCACGAGCTGGTGGGCACGGTCGTCGCCGTCGGCCCGGGCGTCGAGGCCGTGCGCCCCGGCGACCGCGTGACCGCCGACGCCTGCTTGCGCTGCGGGACGTGTCCCTGGTGCCAGCGCGGGCAGTACAACCTCTGCAAGCGGCTTGGCAGCGTCGGGCTGGCGGCCGACGGCGGCTTCGCCGCGCTGCTGAACCTGCCGGCGTACACGCTCTACGCGCTGCCGGATGGCATCGCGGACGAGGCGGCGGCGTTGTGCGAGCCCTTCGCCGTCGCCTTGCACGCCGTCAAGCGCGGCGGCGTGCAGCCGGGGCACGTGGTCGCCGTCGTCGGCGCTGGGCCTATCGGCCTCTGCGTGCTCCAGGCAGCGCGCGCCGCCGGGGCCGCGGCGGCCTACGCGGTCGAGCCACTCGCCGCGCGGCGGGAGCGGGCGCTGGCGCTTGGGGCGACGGCCGCCTTCGACGCCGGGACGGCGCGCGGCGAGGTCTACGCGCGCACCGGCGGGCTCGGCGCCGACGTGGCCATCGAGTGCGTCGGCCATCCGGAGAGCCTGCCGCTGGCGCTGGAACTGGCCGGCCGCGGTGGCACGGCGGTGGTGGCCGGCATCTTCGAGCAGCCGAGCGCGCTGCACGCTAACCGCCTGGTGCTCCACGAGAAGCGCCTGGTGGGCTCCATCGCCTACGCCGGCGAGTTCCCGGCGGTCATGGCCCTGCTGGCCGACGGCCGCCTGCGCGCCGAGCCGCTGGTCACCGACCGCATCGCGCTGCGGGAGATCGTCGCCGCGGGCTTCGAGGCCCTGCTGGCCGAGCGCGAGCGCCACGTCAAGGTGCTGGTCGCGCCGGAGTAGGCGCAGGCCGATGAGAGCGGGTGACAACGATGGCGGCGCAGGCCACCGCGGGTGACGCGCCGAGCCGCCAGCGCTGGGTCGTCTGGGGCGTGCTCAGCAGCGCGCTCTTCCTCTCTTTCTTCCACCGCCTGGCGCCGGCGGTCGTCGCCGACAAGCTCATGGCCGAGTTCGGCATCGGCGCGACCGCGCTCGGGGCGCTGGGCGCGATCTTCTTCTACGTCTACCTGGTGATGCAGGTCCCG
>JACQUS010000543.1 GCA_016210125.1 Chloroflexota bacterium
CGTCCATAATGACGCCGCCCTTGAGCATCTGGGCGAGCCCCTTCTTCGTCGCAAACGTCGCCTTGTCCACGTCCGGTTCCTCCCCTCGGCGGTGGCCGACTCTCGCCGTGTGCCGCCGATATTTTAGCACAGCGCGGACTGGCGCAGCAGAGATGCCGGCGACATTGTAGCACGACGGAGCATGATCAGCAGCACGAGGTAACAAGAGCAGGACCACGGTCGGGCCATTGTCGCGCGGTACGGGCAACGGTATACTCTGCTTTGGCGAGGCGGAGCGCGGGCAGCCGTCGAGGAGGTCGCCGGAGTGGAGCAGCTCCGCAGGGCGCTGGTGCCGGTCAACGGCGACGACGTGGACATCGAGGCCGTGCAGTTCGCCTGTAGCGTCGCTCGGCGCAGCAAAGCCAAGATTTACGTCATCTACGTCATCGAGGTCAAGCGCGCGTTGCCCCTCGACGCGGAGATCACCAGCGACGTGGCGCGCGCCGAGCAGATCCTGAGCCGCGCGGAACGTGTAGCCGAAGAGGCCAGCTACGAGGTGGAGACCGACCTGCTCCAGGCGCGCGAGGTCGGCTCGGCCCTCGTTGAGGAGGCAGCCGAGCGCGATGTCGACGTGATCATCATGGGCGCGCGCTACAAGCGGCGCTTTGGCGAGTTCCACCTCGGCACGACGGTCCCGTACGTGCTGAAGAACGCTCCGTGCCGGGTATGGGTCATGCGAGAGGCCATTAGCAGTGCGCGCAGTCGGCAAGACTAGCGCGTTGCACGCGCGCGGAGAGCGGCTATGCAGATCGTCATCCTAGGCTGCGGCCGGGTCGGATCTACGCTGGCGCGTATGCTCGACGCCGAGGGCCACGACGTCACCATCGTCGACCAGAACGCCGACCAGTTCAAACGCCTCGGCCCAGGGTTCCGCGGCACGGCGCTCATCGGCAACGGCATCGACGAGGATACCCTGCGGCGTGCGGGGATCGAGCAGGCCGATGCCTTCGCCGCCACGACAAACGGCGACAATACGAACATTATGACCGCGCAGATGGCCAAGCACCTCTTCCATGTGCCGACGGTCATCGCCCGGCTCTACGACCCCATCCGTGAGGAGACGTATCGCGTTCTTGGGCTGGAGACCTTCTGTCCGACGACGCTAGGCGCCTCGGTGCTGAAGGAGAAGCTGAACAAGGCCGGCGCGAGCGCGGCGCGCGCCCGTCGGTAGGGAGGCAACGGGGCTATGTACATTATCGTCGCGGGTGGCGGCAAGGTCGGTTACTTCCTAAGCAAAAGCCTCGTCGCCGAGGGGCACGAGGTGCTGATTATCGAGAAGAACGCCAAGAAGTGCCTGGCCATCGCCGATGACCTGGGTAGCATCGTCATGCGCGGAGATGCCTGCGAGGCGGCCACGCTAGAGGAAACCGGCGCGGCGCGGGCCGACGTGATCGTGGCCGTCACCGGCGACGACGAGGACAACCTGGTTATCTGCCAGATGGCCAAGGTCAAATATCATGTTCCGCGTACCATCGCGCGCATCAACAACCCACGCAACGAGAAGATCTTCAAGCTCCTCGGCATCGACGTCACCGTGAGCACGACCGAGCTGATTTTGGCGCACATCCAGCAGGAGATCTCGGCCCCTGACCTCATCCACCTGCTGCGGCTGCGCCACGCCGACCTCGAGATCGTCGAGGCGCGCATCACGCCCGACGCGCGTGCGGCGCATCGGCCCCTGCGTGACCTGGGCATTCCGAGCACGTGCGCCATCTCGGCCATCATTCGCAACGGCAAAGTGGTGATTCCGTCAGGCGAGACGTGCCTTGAGCCTGAAGACGAGGTTATTGCCGCCTGCGCGCCGGCGTCGGAGGACGCGCTGCGTGAGGCGCTCGGAACCCGGGACGTGCCACGCTGATGCCAGTCTCGTGCGCATGCCGCGCGCGTTCCACGGTGCCCAAGCACTGGCGCAGACGGCGGAGCGATGGCGGAGCGATGGGGGAGCTGGCGATGTCCCTGCCGGGACGCGGGCGATGCGTGAAGAGCGGCTGCGCCGCAGGGGAGTGCAGTGGGGCTTCGCCCCTCTGCATACCACCCGGGAGGGGTGGGGCAGCGTTTACGGGTAGCTGGCACGCACGACCGTACGGATGCCGCCGCGCACGTTGAACACCGCCTCGACGGCGATCCGCCGGGGGTCGAGCGCGGCGACGAGATCGTCGAGCACGATGTTGGTCACGTCCTCGTGGAAGTGGCCCTCGTCGCGATATGACCAGAGGTAGAGTTTAAGCGACTTTAGCTCGACGCAGCGTGGCCCGGGGGTGTAGGTGATCGTGAACGTGGCGAAATCGGGCTGGCCCGTGAGCGGGCAGAGCGTCGTGAACTCGGGACAGGTCAGCTCGATCTCGTAGTCGCGATCAGGATGCGGATTCGGAAAGGTTTCGAGCGTCTTGCTTGGCCGCGTGGGCACGTCGCACTCCCGGCGCGCGGTGTCCTATGCAGGAGTGTAGCTTAACGTGAACATTCGACCCGGTATGACGGTGGCGCGCTACCGCATCCTCAAGGAGGTCGGCGAGGGCGCGTTCGCGACCGTCTATCGCGCCTACGACGCGCAGCATCGGCGCTACGTCGCGCTCAAGGTGCTGAAATCCGAGCACCACGAAGAGAGCGAGATGGCGCAGCGCTTCCGCCGCGAGGTGGCGGCGGCGCTGCGGCTGGCCGGCCATCCGCACATCGTCAACGTCTTCGCGCTCGGCCAACTCGACCGCATGCTATACATCGCTATGGAGTTCATCGAGGGCGCCAGCCTCACCGAGTGGCTGGTGGAGCCGATGGCCCTCGACTTGGTGGCCAAGTCCGTCGCCGCGGTCGCCTCCGGACTCGACGCCGCGCATTCGGTCGGCATCATTCATCGCGACGTGAAGCCGTCCAACGTGATGGTGACCCGTGACGGGCGCGTCGTGCTCTCCGACTTCGGGATCGCCGGCCTCGTGGCGAGCGCCGAGCAGCTTACCCAGTTCGGCAGCGTGATGGGCACGCCCGAGTACCTCGCCCCGGAGATGGCGAGCGGCGTGCAGGCCAGTCCGGCGAGCGACCAATACGCCCTGGCGGTGATGGCCTTCGAGCTGCTGACCGGGCGCCGGCCCTTCGGCGGCGTCTCGGCTTTGGCCATCCTGTACGCCCACGTCCACGAGCAGCCTGCGCCACCTTCGCGGCTACGCCCAGAGCTGCCGCCCGCGGCCGACGCCGTCGTGCTGCGTGGTCTCGCCAAGACGCCGGAGCAGCGCTACGAGAGCTGCATGGCGTTCGCCGCGGCGCTCAGCCAGGCGCTGGGCATGCCCCTCCCGGAGCACGGGCCGACGCGCGTGGGCAGCACGCTCGACGCGCTGATCATTAAGGCGCGCGAGCTGGTGGCGTCGGGCGACCACGACGGCGCGATGCGCGCCGTGGAGGCGGCGCTGAAGCTGCTGCCGGGCGACCAGCGCCTCTACGACCTGCAAACCGAGATCCAGGACGACCGTCGCTTGGCCGAGCGCTATGAGCGCGGCGTCCGCCACCTCCAGGCCCGCGAGTGGCTGGCTGCGCGAGAGATCTTCAACAGCCTCTACGCCGAGCGCCCGGACTACCGCGACGTCGCCGAGCTGCGCAAGCAGGCGTTCGCCGGCATCGCGCAGGAGTGGCAGAAAGGCGAGCGCACAGCGCGGCCGCGCAAGCCGGTGGACAGCAAGGGCGGACTAGTTCGCGGCATCGCCGGGCGCGGCGAAGGCGGGCGGGCCGAAGGCCCCGCCGGCGCGCGTGAAGGCGCCGCGCACGGCACGGCGCGCGCCGAGGCCGAGGAGCGTCGGGCGGCGCCGGTGCCGCCGCCTCTGCCGCAGAAGTCGCCGGACGAAGAGGAGCTCGACGACCTCTTGTGGCGCTTCCAGGCCGCGAAATCGGCCATCGCCAGCCGTGACTGGCGGACGGCGATGGCCATTCTCGACAGCCTCAACAAGCGCCTGCCCGAGCTGCGCGACATCAATCGCCAGATATTCCTCGGCCTGCGGAAGCCGCGGACGCCGGACGAGAAGAACGCGCCGACGCTCAAGGAGGTGACCCGGCTGCTCAAGGAGGGTCGCGCCGCGCTCGACGAGGAGGCGCGCACCGCCGAGGCCGCTGGCCCGGCGGGCATACGCCACTACCGCCCGGCGCGCTTCCTGCGCTCGGCGCTCTCTGGTCTGCTCAGCGTCACGCGGAAGCCGCGGCGCGGCGGGCAAGAGGAGGAATTCGAGGCGCAGCCCGCCGAGGACGAGCAGGCCGCCAGGCCGGCTGGGCAGCCGCCCGGCGGATCGCCGGCGGCCGCCGGCCAGCCGCGCGCGCCTGCTGCTGGTGGCAACGCGGCCGCCGCCCGGCCGAGCGACGCGCCCGCCGCCGGTGGCAACGCGGCCGCCGGCGGCCCGAGCGACGCGGCTGCTGCCGGCCCGAGCGAGGCGGCGCCGCCGTCCGCTTCCAGTGGCGACGCGGCCGCTGCCCGGCCGAGTGACTCGCCCACTGCCGATGGCGATGCGGGTGCCGCCGGCGCGAGCGAGGCGGCCGCTGCCGGTGGCGACGCGGCTGCCGCCGGCGCGAGCGAGGCGCCGCCGCCGTCCGCGTCCAGTGGCGATGTGGCCGACCGGCGCGGCGCACCGCCGGCTGGCTAGAGGGTCGGCCGCACGGCGGGCCGGGGCTCCCGCACCGGCGCACGAGCGGAAGCCCTCACGACTGCGCGGTAGGCGCTGGCCGTGTCCCCTCGGAGCGGAGGCAC
>JACQUS010000545.1 GCA_016210125.1 Chloroflexota bacterium
GGCTCTGGCCCGAGTACAGCGTCGCGTCGGCCCCGGCGTTGACTGTCGGCGCGACGTTGTTGATGGTGACGCTGGAGCTGTACTCCGTCTCGCCGCCGTCCTTGTCGCGAATCTTGCCCTTGACCGTCCGCGTGCCGTTGTCCGTCGTCGGGCAGGAGGCGCTGCTGGCCGCCCCGTACGCGCCATAGCCCGAGCCGCAGTCGAAGGCGTAGCTGAAGCCGGCCGCCGTGTCCACCGGCGACGGGTCCGACGCGCCCGTTAGCGACAGGCTGATCGGCGAGCCCTCGTTCACGCTGGACGGCGCGTTGAACGTCGCTGTCGACGCGACGTTGTTGACGGTGAGCTGGAATGTCGTGTTGGCGGTGCCACCGTTGCCGTCGTTAGCCGTGATCGTGACGGGCTGGCTCTGCGCCGGGCCATCAGTGGTGTTGAACGACCAGCTCCACGTGCCGCTGTTCGTGCCCGTCTTGGTGATCGTCCCAACCGACGCCGTTACGGTGACGTTGTCACCGGCGTTAGCATCGGAGTAGGCGCCGCTGTTGGCCGCCGGTTGCCCCTCGTTGACCACCACGCTCCCGCTGTTGGCAGTCACCGTCGGCGGCTGGTTCGCCTGCCCGCCCGGTGCGAAGAGATACGAGGCCATGTTGTTCGTGTTGGCGTTGACGTTTACGGCATAGGCCGTCGAAACGTTGGTGTCCGCAGTGGAGATGCCGACGGTCGCAGTTGTCCACGACGGGTGCGTGTTGGTGCGGTAGTTGAACTGGATGCGGCCGTCGCTGTAGAGGATCGCCTGGAACTCGACGTAGTTCGACCCGAAGCTGGTGTAAGAGAAGTGCTGCGTCTTCCAGGTAAAGACAGCCGCCGTCGAGCTGGCGCGGTAGAAGACCGCGCCGATGCCGCGGCTGTCCCAGTCGTCCCACAGCGGCGCGATGGCGATCTTCCCCTGGAGGCCGGCGATCGAGTTGCCGAATGAGGGGTCATTTGCGCCGAAGTTGATTAGCCCGTTGCTGCTCACATAGGCGGTCGTGTAGCTGTACCCATAGAAATTGAAGGTGAACGGCAGCGTTACCGCCTGAGCGCAGTCGTCGCAGCCGGAGACGGTGCCAAGCTGGCTGCCGAAGTTGCTATCGAAGGTCTGCGCAGGTCGCGTGACGGTGTAGGTGTAAAGAGCTGGCGGGTCGTCGACGTGTGTTCCGCCAGGGTCGGGCTTGTCGTCGTCCGCCAAGGCGATGCTGGCGGGGGCGCTCAGCGCCAGGATCGTCGCGAGGACAAGGAGAAACCGCGGCCACCCGAACCGGCTCATGCTATGCCTCCCTCCGCTGCTCTTGGTCGCGCTCTGTGCGGTAAGCGGTCTGGTGAACGTGGGCGCCTGAGTCTCGACGCCGGGGAGCGACGCCTAGCAAGAGCCGCCCGAGGGCTTCGGTCTGGGTCCGGCCCGTATGACCTCCGCGGACGACGCGCAAACATCATATTCAAGCGAGGGTATACCGGACGAGCGTGCGTGTCAATGCCTGTGCGCTACTGAATTCAGGGTATCTCCGCAGTTTTGCCGCCATCTCAGGGGATAGTGGGGTGAGGGGAGTGCAGAGGGGGCTTCGCCCCCTCTGCGGTAACTCCTCGGAGGTGGGGTGGGGCCACCGCGAGGAGCATGCAATCCTGACGAAGTGGTCTACGTGCCGAGGCCCGTGCCTCGCGAGGCATAATTCAGGGAATTCTCCCGATGCATCGCCTGCTCCTGCGTCGCAGACTGGCATCAGGAGCCGTGCACATGCTGGCGCAAGCTGCCGACCGCCCGACTTGCCCGGTCCCCCACGCGCGCGTCCTGCTCGCCGCCGGCGACGCCAGGCTGCGCTCGGTGACGCGGGCGCTGCTGGGCCAGCAGCCGGGCGTCACGGTGGTCGCCGAGGCCGCGACGGCAACCGAGGCGCAGCACGCGGCGCGCCTCTTTCAGCCCGATCTGGTGCTGCTCGACCTCGACCTGCCCGGGCAGCCAATGCCACAGCTCGTCCGCGCGCTGCGCCTGCTGCCGGGCGCGCCGCGGGTCGTGCTGCTGGCATGGGACGATAGCGACGAATACCGCGAAGCCGCGCTGCAGGCCGGCGCAAGCCTATGTCTGAGCAAGCGGCGGCTCGACGCGCTCGTCCCCACGCTCCTCGGAGCGTGACGCCGGGCTAGGCAGGGGCGTTTCCGCCGCCTCGCCCGGCGCCGAGCCGTCCCCGCTGGCGGGCGCCGGCGAGGACACCGGCGCGCCCGCA
Source organism: Chloroflexota bacterium (assembly GCA_016210125.1). Classification (GTDB taxonomy): domain Bacteria; phylum Chloroflexota; class UBA6077; order FW602-bin22; family JACQUS01; genus JACQUS01. Next base: position 2,256 of record JACQUS010000545.1, read on the forward strand.
GCCGCCAGGCCACCAGGCGACGTCGCCGGCTCGCGCCGCCGCGCAGCGCCGCGCGCCGGCGCGGCCACCGTCGGCCGCGCCGCCGGCGCCGCCTCCAGGGCGGCATAGCGCTCGGTGTACTCGTGCACGGCCAGCGCGTACTCGGCGTGGCTCCACGTGAGCGGCGAGACGGAGAGCGGCTCGCCAGTGAAGGGGTGCACCTGCTCGGGCAGCACGCTGCTCGGCAAGGCGTGCCGCAGCGTCCAGAGGATCAGCTCCCTCGCCGGCGACAGCTCCTCACGCGTGCGCGCTCGCGCGACGTGCCAGCGCGCCAGCCACAGCGTGCTGATGAACCAGGGGTTGCCAGGGACGGTGGCCACGTCCTGCGCGACCTGGTGGTAGGCGTCACGCTCGTAGCGCGCGATGCCGCCGACCGGCGTGCGCACGGCCAGGTGCTCGGCGATGGCGCGCATCGTGCTCACGACGCGCTCGTCGTCGGGGGCGAGCATGCCGAAGGCCCAGACGCCGTAGAGGCTGGCGTCCACGGTCATGTCGCGCTCGAGGTGCCCGTCGGCATCGACGGTGACCATGCGCGCGAAGCGGCCCCGCACGTCATCCCAGAAGTGGAGGAGGGCGGCGGCCTTGATCTCGTCCGCAGCGCGGCGATAGGTCGTGGCCGGCGCACCCTCGCCGAGCGCCTCGGCGAACGCCGCGGCGGCCCGCAGCCCGGCCCACACGGTGGCCACCGTGAAGAGCGGGATGCCGCGGCGCTCTTCCCACAGGTCGTGCGACGGCGCTGGCAGCCCGGTGCGCGCGTCGCGGTAGCGCGCCATAAAGTCCCCGGGCGCGCGCACCAGCGGGCGGTAGAGCGGGCGCAGCATGTCGAGGTCCTGGAAGCGCCGGAAGTGCTGCCAGAGTGCCCAGGTGACGAGCGCCGTCTCGTCCTCTTGGATCGGCAGGTTGAGCTGCTCGTCCGGGGAGGCCCAGGGGTGCCAGGACGAGCCGGGCGAGCCGTCGGGGTTGTACTTATGCAGGAGGTAGCCCTCGCGCAGGATGATGCGCGCGCAGAGGTCGAAGAAGCGCCGCGGCATCTCGGCATAGCCGGCGACGGTTAGCGCGTAGGCGACGAGCGCGCCGTCGCGCGGCCACATGTAGCTATAGGTGTCGCGGCCGAAGCGCAGGATGTCCGAGTCGTTGGCGGCGATGATGGCCCCGCTGTCGTCGATCTGCGAGCGCAGGATGAGCAGGCTGCGGTCGCGCAGGGCGATGGCTGCGGGCGGGAGATCGGCGCTGGGCCGCTCGCGGCAGCGCAGCCAGCAGCGCCAGTAGTCGCGCGTGCGCGTGATGAACACCTCCGGGCCGCGCTGGCGGACGAGCTGGTCGAGCTCACGAATCTCGTAGTAGCTGCGGCCGGCGCCAAGCCAGAAGTAGGCGGTCTCGCTGCCGCCCGCAGGGACCTCCATGTGCAGCGCGCCGACGCTGTCTACGGACCCCTGGGCGATGCGATTGCGGCTGAGCAGGCCGTCCTCGGCGTCGCGCCAGGTGCCCTCGAGCCCGTTGGCCTCCTTGACGCCGGTGGCGTAGCTCTTCAGGCCGAACTCGCCGCGGTGCTGGCCGCTGACCCAGAAGTAGCGCGTGCCCTTGTAGTGCACCAGGGCGCGGTTGCGCGGGTCGAAGTAGGCCGTGTCGCCGACGTTGTTGCCCCAGAGATAGCAGGTGAAGTGGAAGAAGAGCCGCACGTCGCGCGCCTGGTGGGCCTGGTTCTCGACGACGACGCGCTTGAGGTAGAGGTTGCGGCCGAGGTCGACGGCGTCCATGCAGTGGAGGCGCAGGCGGAGGCCGCCGTGCTGGGCCGTGACGCGCGTGACGAGGCTGCCTTCCTCGTAACGCAGGTCGAGCTCCCAGCCCTGGTCGCTCAGCCAGGCGAACTGGCCGTCGCACCAGACGCCGAAGCGGCAGGGATTGCCGTTGGTGTGGTTCTCCTGCCCGACGTGGGGGTAGTACACATCGCACAGGTTGTAGGCGCGGTCGAAGTTGACGAGGAGCGTGCCGTTGCCGACCGGCAGGTCGCGAGGCATCGGCTAGGAGCTGCGCGAGGAGTCTCCGGCACCGGCCACACCAAGCTCCTCGCGCAACAGCTTGGCGCGGCGCTCCAGGACGTGCCTTTCGACCAGCAGATCGGCGACGGCGCGCACCGCGGCGCGGTGAGTCCGGCAGTTCTCAAGGGCGAGCCAGCGCACGAGGCGCAGCAGCCGCGGGTCGTCAAGCAGGCCGGCGGCACGGCACTCGGCGAGATAGCTGCGCAGCTCGGCGCGCGAGGGCAGCGGAGGATTGTCCTCAGGATAGGGATCGATCCCCGTCTCGCGGCAGAGCCACTCGTATACTTGCCGGCGAGCCGCCGGCTGCATCCCGGCGCTGCCTCGTGGTGTGGTCATCGTCGCCCACGACTCCTGCCCGCCTCCCTCGCGGGCGTTGCCACTGTACCACCTGTCGCCCGTTCTGGTCAAGTGCCGTTCCTTGACCGCCTTCTGCCAGCTTTCTATACTCGATACGGCAGCCGCCCGTTGGGTGACCTGGGAGTGGATGGGGCCCGGTGGTCCTCGCGGTCTTCAAAACCGTTGCGTGGCCGCCCCCGCGGTCACGGGTGGGTTCGACCCCCACGCACTCCCGCCACTGAA
>JACQUS010000540.1 GCA_016210125.1 Chloroflexota bacterium
CGCATCATCGGGTCGAGCGCCGAGGCCATCGACATCGCCGAGGACCGCCACCGCTTCGAGGACTTCCTGAACCACCTCGGGATTCCGCAGCCGCCGGGCGGCGCGGTGACGACGCTGGCGGAGGCGCTGCGCGTCGCCGAGCTGATCGGCTACCCGGTGCTCGTGCGGCCATCGTATGTCCTCGGCGGCCGGGCCATGGAGATCGTCGAGGACGCCTCCGAGCTGGCGCAGTATGTGCACAACGCCGTCGCGGTAGCGAGCAAGCGGCCGATCCTGGTCGATAAGTACCTCGAGGGCAAGGAGATCGAGGTCGACGCTATCTGCGACGGCGACCAGGTGCTCATCCCCGGCGTGATGGAGCACATCGAGCGCGCCGGCGTGCACAGCGGCGACAGCATGGCCATCTACCCAGGCATCAACCTCGACCCTGCCCATGTCGAGACCATCGTGGACTACACGGTGCGCATCGGCCTGGCGCTCCAGGTACGCGGGCTGATGAATGTGCAGTACGTGCTGTACGACGGTCGTGTCTACGTCTTGGAGGTCAACCCGCGCGCCAGCCGGACGGTGCCGTTCCTGTCGAAGGTCACCGGCGTGCCGATCGTGCGCCTGGCGACGCTGATCGCTCTCGGCGTGAGCCTGCGCGAGGAGGGATACGCGGGCGGGCTGTGGAAGCGGCAGAAGCTGGTGGCCATCAAGGCCCCGGTCTTCTCGGGCGCCAAGCTCGTTGGGGTGGACACCTACCTCGGCCCGGAGATGAAGTCCACCGGCGAGGTGATGGGCATCGACTTCGGCTACGAGCCGGCGCTCGCCAAGGCGCTCAGCGCCGCCGGGCTGATGCTGCCGCGCGAGGGCGGCGTGCTCTTCAGCATCGCCGACCGCGACAAGCCGGCGGCCCTGGCTGTGGCCCAGCAGGTGAGCGCCGCGGGCTACACGCTGTACGCCACGGAGGGGACGGCCTCGGCCTTGGCGTCCGTCGGCTTGCCGGTCCGTGTCATCACCAAGCGCATCGGCCAGGGCTCACCCGACGTGCTCGACATCCTCCGCAGCGGCGAAGCGCGCGCCGTGGTGAACACGATGACCGGCGACCGTGACCCGCTGCGCGACGGCTTCTACATCCGCCGCACGGCGGTCGAGTGCGGTGCACCCTGTTACACCTCGCTGGACACGGCCCGCGTCATAGCCGACCTCGTCGCCAACGGCGCGCCGGCCTACGAGGTCCTGCCGCTGGCCGAATACCTCGCGCGCGGCCGCGCGAGGGCCAGCGTCGAGGCGCCGCGGGAGCGGTAGCTGCGTTGACAGCGCGCCCGCGGTGCGGCATGCTCGGCGCGAGTGGCAGCCAGGCGGCGGGGCGGAGCGGCCGTGAGGCGGTCGGCGATGGCACGGTGGTGGCTCGGCGTTGCGCTCGCGCTAGGGGGCCTTGTGGCCCTAGGGGGCGCTGCGCTCCTGCCGCCGGCCGCGCGGCCCGCAGCGGCCGCCATCGCCGGGCGCATCCTCTACGCGCACGACGGCAACCTCTGGCTCTACGCCCAGGGCACGGTGCGGCAGCTCACCGCCGGGGCTATCTACCGCCAGCCGAGCTGGGCGCCGGACGGGCGTAGCATCGTCGTGTCGTGGCTGGGCGAGAATCACAGCGACGTCGCCACGCTCGACGCCGCCGGCCGGATGGTGCGGCCCTGGACGCGCAACAGCTCGCCGGTGCAGGCGACCGCGTCGAGCTGGGCCTTTTGGCCGGCGTTCGCTCCGGACGGGCGGCGGGTCGTCTTCGCCGCCGACTCGGACAGCTACGACTTCGCGCTCTGGCTGCTGGACTTCGCCACTGGCGGACTGCGGCGCGTGGCCTGGAGCGGCGGGGGCAACGGCGGTGCGACGCGCGCAAGCTGGGCGCCCGACGGCCGGCGGCTAGCCGTCGCCGCGAGTCGCGACGGCACGCGGCAGATCTGGGTGCTCGACCTGACGACTGGCGCGAGCCAGCAGCTCACCCGCCACGCGGGCGGGGCCTACGACCCGGCCTGGTCGCCTGACGGCCGGGCCATCGCCTACATCGCCCGCGAGGAGGGTTACCACGGACTCTGGCTGGTGCGGCCCGACGGCAGCAGTGCGCGCCGCGTCAGCCGCCCGGGCCTGCACCGCGCGCCGGCCTGGTCCCCCGACGGTCGGCAGCTCGCCTACCTGCTCCACCAGGGGGCCGGTTTCGACCTCTGGACGGCGCAGGTGCGCGAGGCGAGCGACGGCTTCCAGTTGGCCGACGTGCAGCAGGCCACGCGCGACGCCGACGCCGACGCCGTCGCCGGCCTGGCTTGGGGGCCGGACGAGCGGCCGTAGCGCGCCGTCTCGCCCTTAGCGTCGTCCTTCACGAGTGGCCGGCGGCGCCCCGTGATCTTCCGCCCAGCCAGCGCCGCGCCGTCCTGGTCCTGGGCAATGGTGCTCTATCGATCGGTCGGGGCGAGGCCTTGACCCGCGACTGCTGCTGAGCCGGCCGAGGACGCCGGCGCGGCGGCGAAGGCCGGCATCACCTCGGTGGCGAAGCGCTCCATCGCTCGCAGCACAAGACGCTGCTCCATGCCGCCGTACGTGAACTGGCAGACGATGTACTCGACGCCCAGCGTCTCGCGTAGCAGCGCGATGCGCTCGATGCAGCGCTGTGGCGGACCCCAGACGGCGATCTCGTCGCGCACCGTCGCCATGTCGACCTGGTGCAGCTTGGGGAAGTTCTCGCGGTAGTGGCGGTACTGGTCGGGGATGAGCTCCCAGCGGCCCTCCGGCGGTGTGACCGCCGCCTGCTGCGCGTGCAGGAACCAGCGGTAGTGCGGCTCGATCATGGCCACGGCCGCGTCGAGGTCGTCGTGTACGAACGTCGGGCGCACCAGGCGCACGCGGCCAGGGTGGAACGCGTGGCCGGCGGCCTCCAGCGCCTGGCGGTAGATGGCCAGGCCGCGGCGCAGATGGCCGAACGACTGCGCCTGCGACATCAGGATGTTACTGCCACGGCGGCCGGCGTTCTCTAGCCCGTCGGGGCTGATGGTCGCCGTCCAGATGGGCGGGTGCGGCTTTTGGACCGGCTTAGGCAGGATGCGGACGCCCCGCAGCGTGTGGAAGCGCCCCTCGTAGTGCACGGCCTCCTCGGTCCAGGCCCGGAGGATGATGGCCAGCGACTCGTCGAAGCGCGCGCGGGCCTCTTCGAGGGGGAGGTCGAAGCCGGCGAACTCGAGCCACTGGTAGCCGCGGCCGACGCCGAACTCGAACCGCCCGTTGGAGAGGATGTCGAGCGTCGCCGTCTCTTCGGCGACGACGATGGGATTGTAGAACGGCAGGACCATGACCGCCGTGCCGATGCGCACGCGCTTGGTCAGCGCGGCGAGGTGGGCAGCGGTGGTCAGGATGGCCGGGCAGAGGCAGTACGGCGAGAAGTGGTGCTCGGTCAGCCAGACGCTGTCGAAGCCCAGCGCCTCGGCTAGTCGCACCTGCTCGATGACCTCGGCGTAGACCTGCGGCTGCGACTTCGACTCGTGCCACTGGAACAGGTGAAAGGTCCCGAAGCGCATGGCTGCTCTCCCGCATGGCGGTAGCAATGGCGGTGGCATCGATTGTACGTGTCGGCCGGCGGGCTGGCAACCATACCGTCGCCACGGCGGCTACCGGGGCGGCATCGTGGGCAGGTGGGAGCGCCGCAGGGCGCGTTAGGGCACGGGCTGCAGCAAGGCGCGTCGCTCCGCACGCCGGCGCTCGGCCACCGCCCGCCGCGCGCGCGCCAGCGACCGCTCGGCCAGCGCCCGCACGACGGTCGACAGCGCCGGCGAGTGCTCGAGCTGGAAGCGCAGCCAATCCAGTGCCGAGCGGCCAAGCTGATTGTGCGGCACGCCGTAGCGCGGCCCGCCTCTTGAGGCCGGCCAGCACGCCAGCAAGCCGCGCGTGGCCAGCTCGTCGAGGAGACGCTGCGTGGAGCTGGCGGAGTGGAAACCGAGGACGCGAGCGAAGAACGAGGCATTGCCGACAACGTTCGGGGTCTGCCAGAGGAATTGCACGATGCGCAGCTTGGCGAGATCGTCGATGCCTTCGTTGGCCAGCAGGGCGACCAGGCGCGACGTCTCGGGGTCGCCGGCGCCAACCGTTCGGAAAGGCTGATAGTGCTCCATGCTGCCTTCTCCGCGCGCCACCGCTCACGGGCCCGACGGGACGACCGGCCGGCCACAACAAAGAGGCCGAGAGCATAGCTCCCGGCCCGCGCGTCGGCGACGCTATCGCTCTTTCGCTTCGCCTACGGGGTTAGCTGACGGGTTCGGGCCGAAAGAGTTGCCCTACGCGCCATAACGGCGCGATACACCCCTGGACGTGGGTCCCCCGCTTCTCTCACGAGAATTCGGCGCTATGCACTTCGCGCTGTGCGCGTGTTCACCACCAATCCTAGCGGCTGGCCAACCGCGTGTCAAGCGCCGCTGTATGACGGTGCGCTTACGGCCACCGCCGCGCGCCGCACGACGGTCCGGGGTCAGCGCCGCGCGCATCGTCAGCGCCGCTGCTCCGCCCCACGAGCCCACGCCCCGTGCCACCTGCGCCGGGTCCCCGCGTCCTCCACGACCCTATATGACCCTAGCGCGCGTGCCCACCGCGACGCAG
>JACQUS010000546.1 GCA_016210125.1 Chloroflexota bacterium
ATTGGGACGCAGAGGGGCGAAGCCCCTCTGCACTCCCCGTGCGGCGCGGCGACTTTTCATCCACCGCTGGCGTCGCGCAGCGAGATGGCCAACTCCCCCAATTCCAGAGCGGTGCGACCGACCGCGCGTCGAGCGCTCGCCGCTGCGGACCCAGAGGCCCTCACCCCGCCGCGGCGACGAGGGCGGCCAGGTGCGCCTTCGGCGTGCCCCAGCCGATGGTGCAGCCGCCGGAGAGGAAGAAGCGGCCGGCCGCGCCCGCCGCGGCGATGCAGGCCCGCGCCTGCGCGGCAATCTGCTCCGCCGGCCCGGCGGCGACAAGCGCCGGGTCGACGTTGCCCATCAGCACCGCGCGCTCGCCCACGACGGCGCGGGCGTGGGCCAGGTCAACCTTGGTGTCGAGGCTGAGGACGTCGGCGCCGGCCTCCGCCAGGCCCGGCAGGACCGGCGTCGCGTCGCCGCACACGTGCAGCAGCATGGCCCCGCCGGCCGCGTGGATCGACTCGGCGAGCTGGCGGTGGTAGGGCAGGGCGAAGGCGCGGTACTGCTCCAGAGTGAGGAAGTCGCCCGAGGATGGCGGGTCGGAGACCATGACGATGTCCGCACCGGAGCGCAGGTGCGCCTGGCCACGGCGCGCCGAGACCTCCGCGGCGAAGGCGAGCAGCGCGTGCGTGAAGCCGTCGCCGTCGGCGAGCAGGCGGCCTAGGCGCTCGACCCCGCACAGCCCGGCGGCCAGGCGCAGCGGGCCATACGTGTAGCCGACCACGGCGGCGCGGTCGCCGACGCGCCGCCGGACCAGGCGGATCAGCTCCTGCTCGACGGGCAGGCGGCCGTCGCGCTCCGGGTCGGGCGGGCGCAGCCGCGCAAGGTCGGCCGGCGTGGCCACGAACCCCGGCTCGACCGTCGCCTCGTGCCCCTCGGGCGTGCGCAGGACGCCGCCGAGAGCCTCGAGGTCGATCTCGGCGTTGATGCGCGCCTCGATGGTGTCGTATCCGATCTCGGCCTGGCCGGCGAGATAGGCGTCGGCCAGCCGCGGGGGATCGAACAGGGCATCCGAGGGGCGCAGGCCGGCGAAGCCCAGGGCCGCCAGCCGGCAGAGCGGCACCACCGGCGGGCGGTCGGCGCGCTCGCCGCGCAGGGGCGCCAGGACGCGCTCGCGCGAGGTCACTGCCGCCATGCTCAGCCACCCTCCATGCCGACCCAGACCTCGCCGTCCTGCCACACCTCTTTCTTCCAGACCGGCACGTCGTGTTTGATGCGCTCGATGGCCTCGCGGCAGGCGGCGAAGCCCTCCTGGCGGTGCGCCGCGGCGACGACGATGGCGATGCTGGCCTCGCCGATCTCGAGGCGGCCGATGCGGTGGACGATGGCCACCTGGCGCACGCCGACCTGCGCGCGCAGCGCGGCGCCGATCTCGGCCAGCTTCTTCTCAGCCATGGGCTCGTAGGCCTCGTACTCGAGGTATTCGACCTGCTTGCCTCGCGACGTGCGGCGGGGCTGGCCGAGGAAGACGACGACGCAGCCGGCATCGGGGTCGGCGACGGCCTTCAGCAGCGGCTCGACGGCCAGCGGCTCGCGCGTGACGCGGCAGTGGTCGCCGCCGCTGACCGGGGGAATGAGCGCCAGCTCGTCGCCGTCATGCAGGGCCGTGTCGGGAGCCGCGTACTCCTGGTTGACAGCGCAGCGCGCCTGCGCCAGCAACGGCCGGAGCGCCGGGCAGCGCGTGGCGAGCGCGGCCAGGGCGTCGGCGGCCGTGGCGCCGGCCGGCAGCGCGAGCTGCTCGCTCGACCGCCCGGCGCGCTCGCGCAGCGCGGCGAAGTAGCGGACGGTGATCGTGACGGCCTCCGGCACTTCGGTCATCTCCGACGAGCTGAGGTGCCCCGAAGGCAATGCTGACGTATGGGAGCGGGGACGTCAACCGCTTTGACCAGCGGCACGGCGCTCATTGCTATGCCCTCCGCGCCGGACGGACCAGTCCGTGCCTGTGTTAGGCTTCTCTCGGAGCGCGCTTCAAAGCGTGCGCGGCCGGTTGGAGAAGCTCGTGGTCGATCGCAAGAGTATCACTGATCTCAGTGCGCGGATCGCCCGGGGAGTTCCAGCCGGAGCGCATCATCCTCTTCGGCTCGTATGCCTATGGGGACCCGACAGGCGCTTCCGATGTGGATTTGCTGGTGATCCTACCCTTCGAAGGGTCCAACATGCGCAAGGCCGTCGAGATCATGAACCGGGTCAGTCCGCGTTTTCCGGTGGACCTGCTCGTTCGCACGCCCGAGCAGGTTCGGCAGCGCCTGGCCTGGAATGATTTTTTCCTGCGCGAAGTTATGGAGAAGGGCAAGGTGCTGTATGAATCCGCTCACCCGTGAATGGGTGGAGAAGGCGGGGGGTGATTTCGCGACGGCCGGGCGCTGCGGGAGAAGGGGCTGACGCTGGAGGAGCTGATCGAGTCCGGACGCGAGATCCGCAGCCAGATCATCAGAGAGAGGTATGACATCGAGCCGAACGACAAAGACGATTAGGGCGTTGGGGATCGTATACCTGACACGGCGCACGGTGCTATGATCTCCATGGGGTCGTCCGGATGCTCGTCTCTGCGTTGCGGGATCTCCTCCTCAGTGTTGTCGCGTCGTTCATATACGACAAGCGGCAAGCGGGCGTTTCTTTCGTGGTGCCCGCAATGACCGCAGTTTGGGGAGTGATACAGGGGTGGTCTCCACAGGAAACCGTCTTGTGGACGATTCTGCTGTTTGGCGTCTTCCTGTTCCTAACTAACCAAGGTCTGCGTCTTCATGATAAACTCCGATGCAAGAGTCAACCACTAGCCGGCAGTCATGGTGGCGAACGACAAATCACGCAGTCTGTGTCTGACACTCCATCAAGTCCACCTATCGCGACGACGGGCGACGGTTCGCCCGTTTACAACGCGCCGTTCATTACCGCCTCGGTAGTTTCCGTTGGTCAGATCGGCGGACAGAGTATCCG
>JACQUS010000544.1 GCA_016210125.1 Chloroflexota bacterium
CCGCGATGTAGGCCTGCACCTCGATCGGCAAGCTCGCCCGCACTCCCTCGGGCCGTGTTGGGCTCGCCATAACGGGGTGATTCTACCCGATCTCAGCCGGCTCCGCCAAAGGAGACTGAACGGTTACCCTGTGAAAATCACCTTGTCGGCGGCTACCCTGCCCCAGCCCCCGGTTTGGGACGCAGAGGGGCGAAGCCCCTCTGCACTCCCCGGCGGCGCAGCCGCTTTTCATTCATCGCTGGCGTCGCGCCGCGACATGGGCAACTCCCCTTGACCCCGTCGCAAGACCAAGCCTTCACGGCAAAGCCGTACCGCCACCGCAGCACGTGCTATCTCAGCAGCCCCAGGGCCCGCAACGCCGCGCGGGTCGCCGCGAGGTCGGCCCGCGCCGCCGCCAGTGGCAGGAGGTGGCGCAGATCGTCGACTTCGTCGACGTCGAAGGTCGGCTCGACCAGCCCCACCGACAGGCCGCTGGCCCGCGCCCGCGCGACGACGTCCTGGAGGACTGTGGGCGTGCTCATCGGAATGCCCGCGAGCACGTCACGCCAGCCGCGCATGCCGATCAGGTAGTAGCCGCCGTCGTGCACCGGGCCGAACACCACCTGGTGCCGGTCGAAAAGGGCGAAGGCATCGGCCACGACCTCGACGCCGAGATGCGGCGAGTCGGAGGCGACGAGCACGACGCGCTCTTCGCCACGGGCCGCCGCGTCGCGAAAGAGCCGACGCTGGCGCGCGGTCCAGTCGCCGGGGCCCTGCGTCAGCACGCGCGGCGCGCGGCCGTCCACCTGGCCGTCCACATGGACGAGCGGCGCGATCTCCGACCAGGCGTCCGGCGGCGTGACGTACCAGCCGACTGGGAAAGGCGCGTCGGCGAAGCGCGCCGCCAGGTCACGCAAGAAGGCGGCGTAGAGCGCGACGGCCTGCGCCTGCCCGACGGCCTCGCCGAGCCGCGTCTTGGCGAACCCGACGCGTGGGGCCTTGGCGGCAATGTAGAGGACCTCGCGCATCGGCCGATCCACTTCCACCACCTCTATCGGTGTCCGCGACGTGCCCAACGCCGGACCGGCGGCGCGCGCCTATCGCGACTATCGTGCAGGCGCTCCGGCCGACCGCCGCGGCGCCCAGCGCGCGTAGCGCACCGCGGTCGCGACGATGCAGCAGCCCGCGCGCACGCTGCCGCGCAGTGTGCCGCCGACCTTCGAAGCGCCGCCGGCCCGCCGGCGATAGCGCACCGGCACCTCGCGGTAGCGATAGCCGGCGCGAGCGGCCTTGACGACCATCTCGACCGACCAGCCGTAGCTCATCTCGCGCATGTCGAGCGCCAGCAGGGCATCCCGACGGATGGCGCGCAGCGGGCCGAGGTCGCTGACGGCGAGGCCGTAGAGCCGGCCGATCAGCCAGGCCGCCAGGCGATTGCCGAAGACCTGCTGCGGCGTCATCGCGCCTGGCTCGGCGCTGCCCAACGCCCGCGAGCCAACGACGAGGTCGGCCTCGTCGCGCAGCACAGGCCCGACGACGCCAGGTAAATCCTGCGGATCGTCGGCCGCGTCGCCGTCCATCAGGACGACCACGTCGGCGCCGCCCGCAGCCAGCACGCCGGCGTAGCAGGCCGAGCCGTAGCCGCGCCGCTCCTCGCGCACCACCACGGCCCCGGCGCTGCGGGCGACGTCGCCCGTGCCGTCTGTCGAGCCGTTGTCGACGACGACGATGGCGTCGAGGAGGACGGCCCTCTGGCCGCGCAGACCGTCCACGACACGCGCGATGGCCGCGGCCTCGTTCAGCGCCGGGATTACGGCCGCGATGCGCAGATCGCCGTCCGCCGCCGGCCTGGGCCACGGGTTGTGCCGCTGCGCCGCGCGACCGTCGGACTCCACCACACCGCCCCGACGGCGGCTCGTGCCGCCGTCTCGCTCAGCCGTGGAACCGGTAGCCCACCTGGCGCACCGTTAGGACGTAGCGGGGATTGCTGGGATCAGGCTCGATCTTGGCCCGCAGATGGCCGATGTGGCTGTCGAGCAGTCGCGTGTCGCCCTCGCTCTCATAGCCCCAGACGCGCGCCGCAAGCTGGTCGCGCGTCACGACGCGCCCGGGCTGCTCGATGAGGCGGGCCAGCAGGTCGAACTCGGTGCGCGTGAGCGGCACCGGGCGGCCGTCGAGCAGGACCTCGCGGGCCGCCACGTGGACGATTAGCCCACCGGCGCGGAACTCGTCGCCCGCCGCGTCCTCGGGCTGGCGATGGGCACGACGCAGCACGGCGCGGATGCGCGCGATGAGCTCGCGCGGACTGAAGGGCTTGGTGACGTAATCGTCGGCGCCCAGCTCCAGGCCGACCACCTTGTCAACCTCGTCGCCGCGCGCCGTCAGCATAATCACCGGAAGGTCGCGGTCGCGCGCGCGCAGCTCGCGGCAAACGTCGAAGCCCGACATGCCTGGCAGCATCAGGTCGAGCAGGACCAGCGCGGGCGCGCGCGCCGCCACCGCGGCCAGGGCATCCTCGCCGCTGGCGGCCTCGGCGACGGCGAAGCCCTCCTTCTGGCAGGCCAGGCGGACGCTGAGGCGCACCGTCGGGTCGTCTTCGACGACGACGATGACCGGCTTCGTCCCACCTCCGCCTTTGTCGCGCGGTCGCTCGCTCAGGCCAGCTCTCCGACAGCCGTCCGCAGGCGCAGCGCGCTCGCGGCACGGGGAATGCTGAAGCGGAACGTGCACCCGCCGCGCGGCCGATCCTCGACCCAGATGCGCCCGCCATGCAGCTCCACGAGGCTGCGAGCGATGTGCAGGCCGAGGCCCGTACCGCCGACGTTGCTGCGCTCCAAGCGGTGAAAGCGCTCGAAGACGCGGTCGCGCTGCTCCTGAGGTATGCCCAGGCCCTCGTCGCTCACCCAGACCTCGACCTCGCGCTCGCCCCCGCGCGCGCCGACTTCGATTGTCCCGCCGCTGGGCGAGTACTTGACGGCGTTCGACAGCAGGTTGTCGAGAATCTGCCGTAAACGCTCCGGATCGGCCCACAGCCACGGAAGCGTGTCGGGGATGGCGACCTCGAAGTGGTGGCCGTCGCTGTGGCTCGCCAGCAGCTTGACGGCCTGCTCGACGTGCGGGCGCAGCGACACGGCCCGCGGGTAGTACGGCATCTTGCCGGCCTCGATGCGCGCCACGTCGAGGATGTTGGCGATGAGCTGCGCCAGGCGCTCGGACTCACGGTTGATGCTCTGCAGGAGCTCACGACTCTCGTCGGCCGAGAAGTCGTGCTGCACCAGCAGCTCGCTTAGCGCGCGAATCGAGGTCAAGGGCGTGCGCAGCTCGTGGGACACCATGGCGATGATGGTCGACTTCATCTGGTCGACCTCCTTCGCCGCGGTAATGTCGCGCAGGATCAGGATCGCCGCCGGCTTGCCGCCCGGCGCGTCGCGGCTGACCGCCCAGCTCGCGCCGATCCAGCGCCGCCGGCCGTCGGCCGCGTCGATGTGCAGCTCAGAATATGACGACCCGAGGCCATCGGGACCGGCCTCGAAGAGCGGCACGAGCGGGCACGCCGCGTCGCACAGGAGGTCCTCGCAGCGCCGGCAGCGCAAGAAGGCGAAGCAGTTGCGGCCGAGCACGTCGGCGGCCTTCCAGCCGGTGAGGCGCTCGGCCGCCGGGCTGAAGAGCACGACGCGACGCTGGTCGTCGATGACCACGATGCCGTCCTGGGCGTTGCGCACCAGGTTGTCGAGCATATCTTTTTGCCGCAAGACCTCGGCCAGGGCACGCTGGGTGTCGGCGTGCAGGCGCGCGTTGGCGATGGCTGCGGCGGCCAAGTTGGCGAAACCGCCGAGGAGGCCGAGTTCCTCGTCCGAGAAGTGGTGGACCGCCCGCCAGTAGACGTTCAGCGCGCCGAGCGCCTTGCCGCTGGTCACCAGCGGGGCGCTGACGAAGGAGCGGATGCCCTCCTGCGCCCACAGCTCGCGCATCTTCACGCGCGGGTCGCCGGAGACGTCGGCGACGGCGAGGATGCGGCCCTCGCGCGCGGCGTGGCCGGTCACGCCCTCGTCGAGCGGCAAGGTCGTGGCCGCGAGGATGTAGCGCTCGGAGAGGCCGACGGCGGCCAAGCGGCGCAGCAGCCCGCGCTCGATGCCCCAGGCCGCGGCGGCGCTGGCGCCCAGCAGCGCGCGAATGCCGCGCAGCACCTGCTCCAGCACCTCGGGCAGCGAGAGGCTGGAGACGGCCGCCTCGCTGGCCTGCAGGAGCGAGTGGTAGCGTGCGCGCTGGCCTTCGTGCTCCTGGCGGAGCGCCGCCAGCTCCGCTTCGAGCGCGGCGACGCGCGCGTCGCCGGCGCAGACTTCGGCGCGCAGGTCGGCGGCATCGCTTTGCACTGCCGGTCTCCTGTGAACCTCGCTGTCGTGGGTAGGAGCGCCCCCTGAGATCGTGGACGCAGCGGGGACGGAAGTCTCCGCTGCATAGCCCTTTCCATCCCCACCCGGAGTTGATTATAGCCCGTTGGCGGGGCGCGCGACGTGCCTGCCGAGCAAGCGCTTCAACCAACAAAAGGTCTTCTCCAGGGCTCCTCCAGATAATCTCCAGATCGCCGTGGCCCGCCCACGAGGCACGCGGCCAATAATGGGGGCGTAGGAAGGGTGCCGCGGCCGTGTGGCGGGAGGTGTGACGTGGAGACGGCGGTCAACCCCGTCGGCGTCTACCTGAGCGACGTGCGCGAGCGGCCACCGGTCACGCCGGCGGAGGAACACCGCCTGGCGCGGCGTATCGCGCGCGGCCGGCGCGCCGCCGAGCGCTTGGCCGGCGACGCGCAGCTGGCGCCGCGCCGGCGCGCCTGGCTTGAGCGGCTGCGCACTGCGGGCGAGGACGCCCGGCGGCGGCTGATCGAGGCCAACCTGCGGCTGGTTTTGGGCACCGCGAAGCGCTATCAGGCGATGCAGCTCAGCGGACGTACCGTGCCGCTGAGCGACCTCATCCAAGAGGGCAATCTGGGTCTCATCCGCGCCGTCGAGAAGTTCGACTACCAGCGCGGGTTCAAGTTCAGCACGTACGCCACCTGGTGGATCCGCCAGGCCATCGGCCGCTACGGGCCGGAGGAAGCGCGGCCAGTGCACATCCCGACGTATATGGCTGCGCGTATAGCCGAGCTGGGCCGGGCGTCGCGGCGGCTGGAGCAAGAGCTGGGCCGCGAGCCGACCATCGAAGAGCTGGCCACGGTTATGGGGCTCCAGCCCCAAGAGGTCCGCGACGTCGTAGCGGCCAGCCAGCGGCAGCCGATTTCGCTCGACAATACGCTCAGCGAGGACGAGGAGGACCGCACGGTCGCCGACCTCGTCGAGGACCGGCTGCTGACGCCGCCCGACCACGAGGCGCTGCACGGCGTCCTGCGGGACGAGATCGGCGCCGCGCTAGGCCAGCTCGACGAGCGCGAGCGCCGCGTCGTCGAGCTGCGCTTCGGGCTGCGCGACGGCAAGGACCGCACCCTTGAGGAGGTCGGCCGCGCGCTGGGCTTGACGCGCGAGCGCATCCGCCAGATCGAGCAGCAGGCCTTGGCCAAACTGCGCCATCCAACTCTCGCCCTGCGGCTCAAGGATTTCTTGGACTAGCGCCGAGCCAGCCCCTGGCCGTTTTCAAGTCACTAGCGCCGGGTGTCGGCGGCGCCCGCCGGAGGCACGCGCTCGCCGCGGCTGCTCAGCAAGCCCACGCCGAGCCGCTCCGCGGCCTTCACGGCCCCTGGATCGACGCGCAGGCCGAAGGCGTAGGTGAGATAGGGGCCTGGCACGCCAGCACCGCGCAGCCGGGCGCGAAAGCCGGTCGAGCGCATACGTTTGGCCCAGTCCTCGACCGCGCGCTGACTCAAGCGCGTCTTGGCCTCCACCACGACCCACACGCGCTCGCCATTCGGCGCCACTGCCAATGCCACCACGTCGGCATCGCCGTCCATACGTAGCGGGAACGGCTCGCCCTCTGGGCGGTAGCCACGCCGTTCGAGGACGTCGACCAGCACCGCCTCAGCCTCTTCCTCGATCGTCGCACCGACGGTCGCCGCCAGGTTGCCGACATGCGACGCCAGTTCGCGCGTCACGCGACGGAGCTCGGCGATCTCAAGCTCGGTGCGGCGCTGGGCCTCGGCGAGGGCGGCGACGGCGTCCTCCAGGCGGCTGACGCACTCCTCGGTGCGGCGCTGGGTCTCGGCGAGGGCGGCGAGCGCCGCCTCCAGGCGCGCCTGGCCCTCTTCAAGGCGGCCCACGCGCTCCTCGGTGCGGCGCTGGGCCTCGGCGAGGGCCTCCAGCGTGGCCTCCAGTCGTCCCAGGCGCTCCGCGGCACTCCGCTCAGCCTCCGCTATGAAGCCGGGGAGGTGCAGAAGCTCCTCGGCGAGCACCAGGCGGCGCATCTCCTCGCGCCAGTCAGGATGCTCGCGAAGGAGGCGCACCAAGTCGCCGAGGTCGTTGACGGTAAAGGGCATGCCACGTGCTCCTACGCCTACCATCGTACCAGAGCGGCTGCCCTGATGCGCCGGTCCGCCGGGACCTCGTGCTGCCCGCCCAGCGGAGCCTGCGGTGGGCTTCGGGCGCGGGGGCGCGTGCACACGCAGCGGCCGAAGCTAGGGCAGGGAGAAGCCGTTCACCCTGCCCTAGGCGCTGCTAGCCGTTGGCAGCCGCGCTACAGCGCCCGCCGCCGCAGCGCGTCGGTGAGCTCGCGCACGTCGCGCGCTTCAGCAGCGCTCCGTAAGGCGCGGGCCGCGGCGCGTGGGTCGCCCAGGGCCGCACTCGTCAGCGCGACGAACTTGTCCTCGAGATCGCCGCCGCTGCACGGGTGCTGCGCCGTGCCACGTGGATTGGTGCAGGTCGCGCTGCGCTGGCTGCCGTCGCGCAAGTAGACCGTCACCCGCGCGCCGCCCTCGGCCGGCCAACGTGCCGTCATCCCCAGGTCGGCGACGACGCTCACGCGGTCGGCCAGCGCCTGGATCGCATCGCTGGCCACGGCGTGCGGCTGGAACGACGGCCGCCCCGACGAGCGATGGGCGATGGTCGTCGCCACGGCGAAGGGAATCGAGAACTTCGCCGCGAGCTGGTTCGCCGGTCGGTGCTGGTCGATGCGCGCGAACGAATCGACCGTCTCAACCAGGATGCGCTCGATCCGCGTCGCGTCGAGCGGCGCCTGGCCCACGAGGTCCATCGTCGCGTCGAGCGCCGGGTGGTTATAGGCGCAGCAGGCGTGGAACTTGAAATAGTTGCCCATGATCGCATAGTCCT
Organism: Chloroflexota bacterium; assembly: GCA_016210125.1. Classification (GTDB taxonomy): domain Bacteria; phylum Chloroflexota; class UBA6077; order FW602-bin22; family JACQUS01; genus JACQUS01. Next base: position 7,230 of record JACQUS010000544.1, read on the forward strand.
GCCCCAGGCCGGCCAGCGCTGCCTGCGGGTCGAAGCGCTCGCCCAGCACGCGACCGAAGGTGATCGGCAGCGGGTCGCGCAGGCCGGTGAAGCCGCTCTGCGCCAGCAGCGCGGCCATCAGGCCGTTGTGGTTGGCCATGGCGGCGTAGGTGTTACGCACCGTGGCCCCTTCGAGGCAGGGCTCCCAGGTCGTGGCCGCGGCCATTGAAGCGGCGATGCTCATGGCCTGCCGGAGTGTCGGCGCGTCGAAGCCCAGCAGCTTGCCGCAGGCCGCCGCCGCGCCGAGGGCGCCCCAGTGGCCGTGCGAGTGCACGCCGTCGCGCAGCCGCGTCGCCTGCCCGACGCGGGCGGGCAGCTCGTAGCCGAGAGCGATGGCCGCCAGGAGGTCGCGGCCGCTGGCGCGCAGGTGCTCGGCCATAGCGAGCGCCGCCGGCACGACGTGAATGGCCGGGTGGCCGGTCGGCCGCCGGCCCTCGTCGAGCTCGAGGAAGATGCCGGCCGTGCCGTTGGCGAACGCCGCCGCGGCCGGGCTGGCCAGCGGGAAGCCGTGCGTCAGCACCGTGGCGCTGTCGCCGGCCTGGACCTGGCGCATCGCGCCGGCAAAGCGCACGACCTCCGGCTCCTCGGCGCCGCCGATGATGACGCCAACGGTGTCCATGAGCACCAGCGCGGCGCGCTCACGCACGGGCTCGGGCAGCGTGTCGTAGCCCTGCGCGGCGATGAAGGCGGCGATGCGGTCCAGCTCGTGGGTCGGCGGGGCGGTGATGGTCATGCGATGCCCTCCTCCGTTTCGAAGTAGGCGGCCTGTCGCCCCTGGAGGCCGAAGTCGGACCAGACGGTGTCGCGCACCCCGCCGATGCCGCGCCGCGCGACGGCCATCTCGTCGAGGTCGCAGTCGGCGATGAGCAGGTGCTCGCCCTCGCTGACGCGGGTGAGGAAGTTGCCGAAGGGGCCGACGATGGCCGATCGACCGCCGAAGTACGTGATGCCCTCGTGCCCGAAGGCGTTGACCTGCACGACGAAGATGCCGTTGCTCGACGCGTTGCAGATCATCTCTGCGTCCCAGACGTCGACGCTGCGCTTGCTGGCCGTGTTGTTGATGGAGCAGACGATCTCCGCGCCTTTCAGTGCCAAGTGGCGATAGCACTCGGGGAAGTGGCGATCGTAGCAGATGGTCATGCCGACGTGGCAGATGCCGACGTCGAAGACCGGGTAGCCAAGGTTGCCGGGCGCGAAGTAGTACTTCTCCATGGCTTTGCTATTGGACGGGATGTGCGACTTGCGATAGCGCCCGATCAGCCCGCGCGGCGAGACGACGACGCCACTGTTGTAGTAGACATGCGTCTCGACGTCGCGCTCGAAGAGGCCGGCGACGAGGACGATGCCCAGGTCGCGCGCCAGGCCCTCATAGAAGGTCGTCGTCCGGCCTGGGATCGTCTCGGCGAGCGCGAATTGGTCGTCGTTGACGACCGAGCACAGGTAGCCGGTGTTGCTCAGTTCCGGCAGGGCGACGATCTGCGCACCGTCGGCCGCGGCGCGCTGCACCCACTCGGCCGCGCGACCGAGGTTCTGCTCAACCTCGCCGACGACGCGGCTCATCTGCACTCCGGCGACGCGAACGCTGCGTGCCACGCCTGACCTCCTTGCGCGCTGAGCGGCATTGTAGGCGCTCGCCAGCGCCCCGTCAACGCGCGCGTTTGTTGACTTGACACGCGTGGCACAGGTCAGCTACACTGCGTGCGCTCCATGGTCCGCACATTCGAATCTCCCCGAGTCCCTCGCGTGACGGAGGCAGGCAGCTATGCCAGAAGCGCTTGAGCCCGGCATCTACGGCGAGTTCGAGGCGCTCGTCTGCGAGCACAATGTCGCGCCGCACGTCCCCGTCTTCAGCACGCCGTCGTTGGTCATGATCTGCGAGCGCGCGGCGATCAACGCCGTGACGCCGCACCTGGCGGCCGATCAGACGACCGTCGGCTACGAGGTGCACGTCCGCCACCTTGCCGCGACGCCGATCGGCAAGTATGTCCGCGCACGCGCCGAGCTGGCCGAGGTCAACGGCAACAAGCTCACCTTCCGCGTGGAGGCGCACGACGACGAGAAGAAGGTGGGCGAGGGGACGCACAAGCGTGCCGTCGTGCGCAAGTCGTTCGGCGAACAGCGGTAGTCGGCAAAGCGAACGTGGGCGGTCATCGGCCGGCCCGTTGGACAGTCGCGTGCGTGGCGCGTCGCGTCGCGGTCGGCGACCTGCGGTCGCCTCCTCCTGCCTACGGCGTGGCGCTCTCTTTCCTGCCCGGATGTGGGTTGATGGGTTGAGGCCGGGCCGGGCCGCTGGCGTTGCCGCGGCGAGCCGCCGGCTCCGCTCGGGGTGAGGGGCAGGTATGATCGCTGCCGGATGGCGCCGGTGCCACAAGGTCGTGCCGGCCCGGCACATCGCGAGGGGCCAAGACACAGCGGCCGGCGGCGGCGAGCGCTCGATCGCGCCCCTGGCCATCGCCCTGGCGACGGTCTTCGCCGGGCTCGGCGTGCAGGCTGCGCTACACGCATGGCTGGCCCGCCGCGGCAGCCCGCTCGTCGCGCAGCACCGCGCCACGCTCACCTTCGTCTCGGCCCTTGTCGGTGACGGCCTCGTGCTGCCGGGCGTCAACGCCGCGCTCGCCGTCCAGCTCCGCCGCTGGGGCGTGGCGCTCTGCCCCGCGCGGGTGCTGCGCGCGCTGGCGGCCGGGGCGGCCATCACGGCGGCGGTGCACGTCACCCAGGGCTGCCTGCGTCTCGTTAACTGGAGTATGCCGCGGCCGTTCGTTTGGAACTGGATCGGCTGGTACCACGCCCTGTTTATGTGTAGCGAGTGCGCGTACCTGGCATACGGTTCGCTGGCGGTCGCCGAGCGTTGGCGGGCCGGTCGACGCGACCTCCCGCGCCTTCTCGGCGCTGCGCTCGGCGGAGTGCTCGGATTCGCCGTTCTCGTCGCCTATGACTATCGTCCGTCTGACTATCGTCGCGGGACGCGCTGAGGTCGCTATGGACAGCCCGTCTCTGGAGGTGCGGTCCGTGGACGGTGTACGCCACTGGGACGACGCTCTGGCACGCCGCGGAACGACGCCGCGCGATGGCGGCACGGCCTACCGTGGTCACTCGTCGGGTGAGGCCGAGTACCTCTCGTGGCTGGTGCAGCAGGAGAGCCGCGTGGGAGTGGCGCTCCGCTGGGTTGTCGTGGCGGCCATCGTGCCCCTCGGTGCGGCCGTCGTCCTCGGCCGCTGGCCCGATGGCAGCTTCTGGTTGGGCTGGGGCATCTTCATCGCCGCGTATGCGCTGTGCACCTACCTCATCCGCTCGGCGGCCGCGCCGCACAACATCATCGGCCTGAGCCTGGTGTGCAGCTTGGTCGACGTCGCGCTGGCCAGCTTCGCCATCGCCGCCACAGGCGGGCCACGCAGCGTGTTCCACGTGCTGCTGGCGCTCGTCCTCGTGCGCATCGTTACCTACCATCCGAACGTGCAGCGCATCGTCGTGCTAAGCGTCGCCGCGCTGGCCATCTACGTCGCCGCGCTGCGCGTGAGCGCCGGCGGCTTCGATTTCCTAACCGATGGCTACTTCTGGTTCCAGTTCGGCCTGGTCTCGTTCACCATCCCGGTGAACTTCATCGCCATCGAGGCCGTCGAGCTCCAGAAGCGGCGCGCGCTGGTGCTGACCGGCGACCTCGAGCGCGCGCTGGACGAGAACCGGCGCAAGCAGCAGGAGCTGGAGGCGGCTTTGGGCGAGCTGCGCTACGTCGGCAACGAGGTCGACCGCACCTCGACGCAGCTCGCTTCGGCCGCCGAGCAGTTGAGCGCCTCGGCGCAAGAGGTGAACCGCGGCGTGCAGCAGCTCAGCACGACGTTCCAGCAGATCGCTCGCGGGGCCGAGGTCCAGGCCGAGCAGTTGGCCGACAGCTCGCACTCGACGCAGGAGATGTCGACCTCCATCTCCGACGTCGCCGTCGGCGCCGAGCGCGCGGCCGCCGCCGCCGCCGAGGCCCGCGCGCGCGCCGAGCAGGGCGGCGAGGCCGCGGCCGAGGCCACGGCGACCATGCTACGCATCAAGGACTCCATGACGCACTCCGCGACCGTCATCCAAGGGCTGAGCGAGAAATCGGACCAGATCACCAAGATCGTCGACACGATCAACCGCTTCGCCGACCAGACGACGATCCTGGCGCTCAACGCGGCCATCGAGGCCGCGCGCGCCGGCGACCAGGGTCGCAGCTTCGCCGTCATCGCCAATGAGATTCGCAGTCTCGCCGAGAGCTCGGTGCGCTCGGCCGGGCAGATCGCCGCGCTGGTGCACGCCATCCAGAGAGAGGTCCAGGCGGCCGTCGGCTCGATGGGGGAGGGCACGACCGAGATCGCCAGCGGCGTCGTGGCCATGGACCGTGCCCGCGAGGCCCTGAACCAGATCATCGCCGCGGTGCGCGGCGCCGCCGAGCTGGCCCACGAGATCTCGTCTGCGACCAGTGAGCAGCGCGACGCCGGCGAACGCTTGGCGCGGGCCATCGCCGAGGTCACATCGGTGGCGCAGCGCAACGCGCAGGCTGCCGAGCAGGCGTCGCGCACGGTGCAGCAGCAGAGCGCGGCCATGCGCGTCGTCAGCGGCTCGGCGCAGAACCTGGCCCAGATGGCCGCCCGCCTGTACGTCCTCGTCGACAAGCTGAAAGGCTAAGGGGGCCGCCGCCATGGTCACGCTGGAGACGCTCCCCGCGGCACCGGACCTCGGCGCTCTGCCGGTCCTGGTGTTCACGCTCGACGGCTCGCGCTTTGCCGTCCCCGCGCAGTACATCCGACGCATCGAGTATCCTGCGCCGCTCACGCGCGTGCCAGGCGGGCCGCCCTGGCTGATCGGGCTGGCGAACCTGGTGGGCGAGGTTGTGGCCGTGGTCGACGCGCGGTGCTGGCTCGGCCTGCCCGAGGCGCCGGCGCGCCGCGGGAGCCGCTGGCTGGTGCTGGCCTATGAGGACGAGCTGATC
>JACQUS010000554.1 GCA_016210125.1 Chloroflexota bacterium
CGCCCAGCGCTCCTCGACGGCGTCGATAAAGCTGCCGGCCGCGGAGATCCACCCGGTGCGCACGCACTCTGTGACGTATTCCAGCTCGCGCTCGCCAAGGAGTGGCTCGTTGACCGGGATCACGTCACAGCGCCTCGGCCACGGCCATGACGTTCCACGTCGCCTCGCTCGGCTCCTGGTCGAAAGCGGGGAAAGCGCCGAGACGCCGCAGCCGGAAGCCCGTTCGCGCCAAGAAGTACTCCAGCTCCAGGGGGAAAAAGTAGCGCACCCGATGGCGCTCCTTGGACCGCTGCACTACGCGATCGCCCTCGATGACCAGGAGCGTGTACTCCGTCTCGCTGGTATGCGAGCGTGGGTCGAGCGCCGGGGTCGCCAGGCGCACGACCTGGCGCCGTCCCTGCTCGAGCGACAGCACGCGCGGCGCGGGCCGCTGCGCGAGGACCGCGGGGCCGTACCACACGTCGAACACGAACAGCCCGCCGCCAGACAGGTGGAAGCGCGCCGTGCGCAGCGTGCGCTCGACGTCTTCGTTGCCGAGCTGGTAGCAGAGGACGGCGAACATGCAGAGACAGGCGTCGAACGGGCCGTCGAGATCGACCGACCGGATGTCGCCCGGCACGAAGCGCACCAGGAGCGGCGCGCCGCGAGCGCTGCGGGCCTTCTGCTCGGCGGCGCGCAGCATGTCCGGCGAGCGGTCCACGCCAACCACGTCGTAGCCGCGCAGCGCCAGCGGGATGGCGTGGCCGCCGGTGCCGCAACCCAGGTCGAGCACGCGCTGGGGCATGGCGGCGGCGTAGTCGCGGAAGACGCGCTCGACCAGGTCGCACTCGGCCTCGTAGTCCTTGCTCTCGTAGAGCAGGTCGTAGAGCGCCGCGTACGATGGGCCGAACACCTCAGTCATACGGATGTACTGCTCGGCGTCGCTCGCCTGCCGCTCGGCATCACCGCTGGCGCGCGTCACGACCACAGATCGTCAACAGGGATCGCCAGGCCGGGGAACAGCGCGGGCTCGAAGATGCTGCTGGAGCCGTAAACGCCCGCCCGCTCGTAGCCCTGCTCGGTCAGCCGGTAGCTCTCGACCGTTCGCGCCTCGGGGTCGACGATCCAGTAGTGCGCGATGCCGGCGGCCGCGTAGCGGCGCATCTTGATGCCGCGGTCGCGTGCGACCGTCCGCGGCGAGAGCACCTCGACGACGAGGTCCGGCGCGCCCTCGACGCCGCGCTCGCAGATGATGCCCTCACGCTCGCGCGATACGTACAGCAGGTCGGGCTGGACAGCAGTTTCCGCATCCAGCACGACGCCCAGTGGGGCCTGCACGAGCCGGCCTAACTGGCGCGGGAAGACCCACAGCGCGAGGTAGGCACTTAGCTTCATCAACGCTTCCTGGTGCTTCCACGAGGGCGAGGGTGTCATGAAGAGCTCCCCGTCGATGACCTCGTAGCGGTACTCGTCGTCGGGTGCTTCCCAGATGTCATCAGCCTTGAAGCGCACGCGACCGCGCACAGCCATGACTCTCGCCTCCTGCTGCCATTATAGGCAGCGCTGGCCTAAGCGCGCCGCACGAGGTTGCTGCCCACGTCAAGGTCGGCACGGGCCGGCAGCTCGACGCGGCGGCCCGTCCGCGCCGACTCGTAGACACCCCAGGCCATCTCGACGGCGCGCAGGCCGTCGTAGCCGCTGGGAGCCGGCGCGCGGCCCTCGCGTAGCGCGCGCATAAGGTCGGCGAACTCGGCCTGGTACGAGGTCGGCGGCTGGTCTGAGTAGTCGAACACCTGCTCGTTGCCCTGGCGGTCGCCCAGCGCGGTGAGGCAGGTGCGGCCGCGGCTGTCAACGCGGATGTAGCCATCGCTGCCGTAAACCTCAAGGTACATATAGCCGTTCCATTCCGTCGTCGAGGACTGAATTGAGATGGTCTTGCCATCGACGGTCTCGAAGATGCCGAAGCCGTTGTCCTCCAGCGGCTGGATCGGCCAGAGCCCCGTCTGTACCATGCCGACGCAGGCGCGCACCTCACCGACGAACCAGCGCGCGATGTCCAGCACGTGGCAGCCGCTGTCGAGGAACGTCCCGCCGCCAGCGGCCTCCGGGTCGGCGAACCACATGCCAGGCTGCACGTTCCAGCCGTTGACGCCGATCCAGGACCGCAGGAAGAGCGGCTCACCGATGGCGCGCTCGTCGAGCAGCGCCTTGGCCCGCAGGACGTTGGGGAAGTAGCGCAAGTTCGAGCCGACCTTGAGCACGCAGCCGTTGGCGCGCGCCGCGGCGACGATCTCGCGTGCCTCGGCCGGGTCGCGCGCCAGGGGCTTCTCGCAGAAGACGTGCTTGCCGGAGTCAAAGTTGGCCACTGCGAGCGGCAGGTGCCAGCGATTGGGCACCGAGATGACAACCCAGTCCACGTCGTCGCGCTGCGGCAGCTCGTCCTGATTCTCGTGGTAGCCGCAGCCGAACTGCTCGGCCGCCTGCCGCGCGAGGTCCGGCTCGACGTCAGCGACGCAGACCAGCTCGGCGCCGGGGTGCGCGGTGATGGTGCCCATGCGCCGCTGGCCCATGCGGCCGCAGCCTACGACGGCGAAGCGAATAGCACGTTCCATCGTTCTCAGTTCCTCTGTGCTCCTGTGAAAAAGGCTTGCAGCCGCCGTTTACCCCGCCCCACCCCAGGTTTGGGGGTGCAGAGGGGCTTCGCCCCTCTGCACCCCTCGCCCGCTCTCCTCCCCCTCTCCAGCTC
>JACQUS010000573.1 GCA_016210125.1 Chloroflexota bacterium
CGTGCCAGCGCTCGCCCTCGTAGAGCGGTAGCAGCCAGCGCTCGACGACGTCGCGGGGGCTGGGGTGGCGGACGCCGCAGTCGGCGAGCAGCCGATATGCGGCGCGCGGCGTAGCGGTGTCCAGCGCTCGCGGGTGGACGAACTGGACCTCGCCGCCGAGGCCAAGGAGGGTCTGGACGTCGGCGGCGACGGTCGGCTCCAGCGCCGCCAGCGGGAACAAGACCCGCTGCGGCTGTGCGAGCGTCCCGCGCGCCGTGTACACGAACGCCGCTTCGGCGAGGGTCGCCCGCGCGTCGAGGTAGTCGTAGCGCCGACCCTGGCGCTCGTAGCGCTCGAACAGGAGGAAGTACAGCACCTGGTACAGGCGCGCGAACCAGGCCGCGTTCGCGGAGTGCGCCCGGCGCTCCAGCCAGGCCGACTGCCGGAGGGCGTGCAGCAGCGCGTCGAGGGGCAGGGAGCGCGCGCCGAGCGCCGTCAGCCAGAGCTGCGCGCGCGGGCTGAGCTCGGGCGCGGCGTAGCGCAGCCCAGCGGCCACCAGCTCGCTCAGATCGGCGTCGTCGAGCAGCCCCCGCACCATCTCTTCGGCCAGCACGAGCCGCGGCGGTGGCAGCCAGCCGCCGTCGGCGGCCAGGCCGACGGGCTCCCGGCGGCAGGCGTCGAGCAGCGGGCGCTCGACGTGCGCGCGGAAGAACGGATCGTGCACCTCACCGGGCAGCGGAACGAGGTCGTAGAGCTGCGTGCGCCAGCGGGGGTGCTCGCGGCACACGGCGAGGGCCTCGACGAGCAGGGCGACGACTTCCCCGGCCAGCCAGCGGTTCCACAGCGCGTCGGCCTGGACGCGGTCGCGCTGGGCCGTGAGCAGGAAGTCGCCTTGGACGAGGAAGCGCAGGCCCGTGCGCTGCTCAGTCGGTAGGAAGACGAAGAGGCGGTCGTCGTCGCCAGGCACGAGATCGCCTTGTGCGTCGACGGCGAAGGCGACGAGGACCTCGCGCGCCACAACGGGCTGGCGGTCGAACTCGCGCGTCGTCGGATCGGCGCGCACCTCCGGCGGGACGGCGGCGGTGCGGCGGAAGACACGCCAGCGCTGGCTCCGCCGGCCGTGGCGCAGGCGGACGGTGCCCTGCGGGTCGTCGCGCCGCTCGACGGCCAGCCGGCGCCCGGTGATCTGGTTGTCGACGGTAATGCGCCGCAGCCGGCTTAGGAACAGGAGCAGCCGCGGGTCCAACTCGTCGAACTGCGCGGCGATGCGCGCGATGGCCGCCTGGTCGAGCCGCGGGGCGAAGGGCAAGAAGAACTGGGTCGGGTGCCTCGACTCGGCCGGTGGTGGCTCGTCGAGCCAAAGGGGGATGATCTGCCACGGCGCCGCGGGGTCGTCGGCGGAGGCGGCGCGGTCGAACGTGAAGCGGAAGTCTCCGGAGTAGACGCGCGGCGCGTCGCTGATCTTGAAGGCCGACTTGAAGCCGATGCCGAAGAAACCGATGTAGTCCGCTGCGGTGCTCTTCGTGCTCTTGCCGACACTGGCGATGGCCCAGACGTCGGCCGCGTCGAAGGGCCGGCCGTCGTTGCCGGCCCAAATGCCGTCGGCGCGCACGACGAAGGCGATCTCCGAGGCGCCGGCGTCCTCGGCGTTCTGGATGAGCTCGAGGAGGAAGTGCGTCTCCTCGGCGTAGATGCGCTGGCTGATGATGGTCAGCGCGGCGCTCAGGTCCTCCGAGCGCTGGCGCTGTTTCGTCTCCGCGACAGCCGAGACGATCGCCCGCGCTCTGGCTAGCCGATCCTCGGTCACCGTGTGCCCGCTCCGTGGCCGGACGGCTCGTGCACCTTGGCCGCGGCTCGGCCCCACTCCACGCGATTTTGAGTTCTCCACGTCCCGCTGGGACACCCCCACAGATGAAAAGCTTTTTTCAAAGCAGAGAGCGCAGGGGAGGCGGTAACCCGCGCTGCACGCCCCATCGGCCGCCAGCTCCGGCTGCGCGTAGGCACCGGTGTCGCGTATCGGGCATTCGCGACGCGCCGGCCGACATCGCGTGCAGGGATCACGCGGCTCATTGCAAGAGCGGGAAACGCGGGTCGGGATGGCGCCGGCGGCCGGTGGCGACCTCGACGAAGGCCACGTCGTCGCCGACCAGCTCGGGCGGCCGTGGCCCGCCGAGCATGTCGTCCAGGAAGTCGGCGCTGACGCGCAACGCCAGCGGCGTCGGCGTTGGCGGCGCGCCGATGGCGCTCCGTAGGTCGAGACCGTGGATGCACGCCTCGACGACGCGCGTCGGTAAGAAGTCCTCGATGCGGATGGTGCCGCGGCGCGACGGGACGACGGTCGCCGGGTCGGTCGCCGCGGCGGCCCGCAGCCCCGCGGTGGTCGCGCCGGTCAGCGCTCCGCGCAGGCTGTCCGGCGACTGCCCCTGCGCCGCGACGCGGGCGCGCGCATCGACCTGCGGGGCCGTCACCGCCGGATCGTAGCGGTAGTAGGTGGTGCGCGCGAAGTCCGGCGGACCGGACGCGGGCTGCTCAGTGGCGTGAGCCAGCGATTGGACGGCGCCGACCAGGTGGGCGAGGAGCGTGAGCACGTCCCAGCCGGGCAGGCGCGTCGGCCGGCGCCAGGCCTCGTCGGGTAGGGTAGCGAGCAGTGCCTGAGTCGCCGCCAGCTCGTCCTCGAGCGCGCGCAGCGCCTCGCCGTAGCTGCGCCGGGCCAACGGTCGTCCAGCCTTGTCCACGCGTACCACCTCTCCTCGCTCACCGGACAGCGATCTGGCCTTCGTCGATGGCCGTTGTCGGCCGGGCGCTCGGTGCGCTGCTCGCGCAGTTGCCCCACCGCCGTCCGCTGGATAGTATACAGGGCATGCCCGAGCTTCCCGAAGTCGAGACGCTGCGCCGTGGGCTGGCCGGGCTGCTGCCCGGCCGCGTCGTCCGCGGCGCGGAGCTGGGCCTGCCGAAGCTGCTCGCCGCCGCGCCGCCAGACGGACTGGCCGTGCTCGTCGGGCGGCCGGTCGAACGCGTCGAGCGCCACGGCAAGCTCCTCGGCCTGCGCTGCGGCCCGTGGACGCTACTCTTACACCTGCGCCTGACCGGGCAGCTCGTCTTCGTGGATGGCGGGACGCGCTTCGCCGGCGGCCATCCCGTGCCGCCGTTCGACGCGCCGCTGCCGGGGCGGATGACGCACCTGGCGCTGGCGTTCGACCGCGGCGCACTCTATCTCAACGACCAGCGGCAGTTCGCCCGCGCGCGGCTGCTGCCGGCCGCGGAGGCCGCCGCGTTCGTCGACGCGCAGGCCCTAGGCCCCAGTCCATTGGACGCCGACCTCACGCCGCAGCGCCTGGCCGAGCGCCTGGCGCGCCACGCGCGCTTGCCTGTGAAGGGTGCGCTGCTCGACCAGCGTACCGTCGCCGGGCTCGGCAACATCTACGCCGACGAGAGCCTCTTTCTTGCCGGGCTGCACCCAGCGCGGCGCGCCGGCGCGCTCGGGTCGGCCGAGGGCGCGCGGCTGCTCGGGGCGATGCGCCGGGCGCTGGCCGTCGCGCTGGAGCGCGGCGGCGCCGTGGTCATTAACGGGCGCGCAGTGCCGCTGCCGGGGAAGGACTTCCTGCTCGTCCACGGCCGGGCGGGGCAGCCGTGCCGCGCCTGCGGCGCCAAGGTGCTCAAGGAGCGCATCGCCGGCCGGGGAACGTATTTCTGCCCGCGCTGCCAGGGCTAGGTGTCGGCTCTCGCGCCCCATCGAGCTGACGGACGCCTCGGCCCGGGCGCGGTGGGCAGTACACTTGGGCGATCGGCGCGAGGGGACACGGGGGCAGCGCCATAGCCCTACGGGACGCCAGCGGGCATATGGGGCTGGCGGGCCGGCGGGCATTGGCGGTGTCCTTGCGGGACGCGGGCGATGAATGAAAAGCGGCCGCGGAACGGGGGATTCCAAAGGGGGCGAAGCCCCCTTTGGAATCGGTTTTTTGGGCGGGGTCGGGCAATGCACGAGGACATGTTGCGATCAGTCTGCGGGGCGAGGCCCTTCTACGCGCCTGCCGCGCGACTGGCCCCGGGGCCGAAGCACCGGGCTTCCGAGCGGCAGCACGGAGGGCTGGAGGCGCGTCGTGGCCCTACGGCACGTACACCATGCCGCGATGGAGATAGGCGTGGCTTACCTGCGCGAGCCGCGCGCGCGCTTCGGCGATCGGGAGTGGCGCGTTATTGAGATAGACGACCGCGATGCCTGTGCGCTCGAGGTCGCTCAGGTAGCGGAGGACGATGGCCAGCGGGACGGAGCGTGCCATGCGCGTGCCTCCCTAGCCCGGCTCGGACCGGGCGGCTCGAGGGCTTCTGCAAACAGCCTACGGCCCGCACTCCGCAGCGTCAATGGCGCATTCGTACTAGATGTCATCAAGTCGTTAGGAATCCGGTTGAGCCGACGGCTGCGTGGCGCCGACGACGCGGTAGCGATGCTCGAGGCGCGCCGCCTTGCTCAGCATGGCCGAGACGGGGCAGTAGCGCGTGGCCGACAGCTCGACGGCCCGGCGGATGCTCTCCTCGGCTAGGTCGCGGCCGGCGACGACGTGCTCGACGTCGATGGCCGTGAACACGCGCGGGTGCTCCTCGGCACGCTCGGCGGTCACGATAACCTGGTAGTCGGTGACGTCCAGGCGCATCTTGCGCAGCATGGCGATCACGTCCATGCCCGTGCAGCCGCCGAGGCTCACGAGCAGGAGCTGCATGGGCCGGAAGCCCAGATTCCGTCCCCCGGTCTCCGGCGACGAGTCCAGGACGACGCGAAAGCCGGGCTCGGCTTCGCCATCGAAGACCATGCCCTCGCGCAGGCGGACGACGACCGCGTAGGTGGTGGTCATAACGCTTCGCTCCTCATCGCTGGGGGTTGCCGCGCCGCGCGGCCGCGGCCAGGCCGGGGCATCTCGCTGGACACGCGGGCGTGGGGCAGGCTCGCGCATCGCCTTCAGGCGACATCGCCTCTACACGTGCTGTAGGCCAACGCCGGAGTAGCCGCAGCGGCACCCCTTTGGGTGCGTGCACCCGGACTGCGGCAGGCGCGGCATCTCCGCCGGCGCATAGAGGAGGCCGGCGAGCGCCCGGCAGGCAGCGCAGGCGTCGGGCTGCGGCTGCACCTCGACGCCTCTGATGGCACCCTCCCCGGCGAGGGCCGCGAACTCCTGCTGCGCGCGCCGGTAGTGGCCTTCCAGAGCGCGGCCGCAGACGAGGCAGTAGTGCACATACCACTCTTGGCTGTTGCCGCAGCCGGGGCAGCGCTGGATGTCGCGATTGCTGTCCGACGGCGCAGGATAGAGCCAACCCCTGAGCCAGCGCGGTACCGCAGTGGCCACGCGCGCGAGGGGCGACGGCCGCGGGGTCACTGACGACTGGCGCTGCTGCGCGGTCACGACGCCTCCCCTGTCGGCGGCCCGTGTGGCGTCCCGGCGAGCGCGATTATAACCGGCCGTGCGCGGCTCTGCACGGGGCGGAGCGCTGCCTGCCTTGCCATCGCGCGGCGCGCACCGTATCGTAGAGGCGCTGGCGCGGCCGACTCGGCGTCGAGCCACGACGGCCCGGCGCGGACGCGCGCCCATGGCCGGGGCTAGCCTCTGCGGGCGCCTTTGCGTGACGGTGAGCCGTGCCGATATGGGATTAGGAAGGGAGAGTCCAAAGGTCGCCACGGGCGACCTTTGGGAGTCCTCCTTGGGGCGGGGTGGGGCAGTCCATTATGGCCATTGCCCCTCGAGGGTGGACGGTCGCCGCCAGGCGCTGACCTTCGGGGCAGGGGCATCCGCGCCACCCCGACCGGGCGTTGCGAAATCGTAAGCGAGGGGAGCCGAGCGCGTATGCATGCCATCGTTTTGGCTGGCGGTAGGGGCGAGCGCCTGCGGCCGTTCACCGAGGACCGCCCGAAACCGATGGTCGAAGTCCTAGGCGTGCCGATTTTGGCCTACCAGGTACAGTGGCTGCAGACCCAGGGGGTCAGCGACGTCACGATCTCTTGCGGCTATCGCCAGGAAGTGATTGCGAGCTACTTCGGCGACGGCGCGCGCTGGGGGCTGCGGATCGCCTACGCCGTCGAAGACGAGCCACTGGGCCGCGGCGGCGGCATCAAGCACGCCTGGCGGATGGCGCAGCCAACGGGCGATGTCGTCATCGCCACGAATGGCGACATCATCACGAATCTCGACCTCGGCCCGGTGATCGCCCAGCATCGCGCGTCGGGCGTGCTGGCGACGCTGGTGCTGGCGCCGTTCGTGAGCCCGTACGGCATCGTCGAGGTGGACGAGCACAATAGGGTGCGCGGCTTCCGGGAGAAGCCCGAGCTGCCCTACTGGATCAACGGGGGCATCTACGTGTTCTCGCGCGAGGTCTTCGACGAGCTGCCGAACCGCGGCGACCACGAGACGACGACGTTCCCGGACCTCGCGCGGCGCGAGCTGCTCGGCGCGTACTGCTCGCGGGCCTACTGGCGCGCGGTGGACACGGCGAAGGACCTCTCGGAAGTGAGCCGCGAGCTGGAGCAGCGCCTGCTCACGGCCTTTCTCGCGCAGCGCTAGGGTCGGCCGCTAGCAGCCGGTCAGGGCCGGCCTCGCCCCGGCCGGCCTGCGCGGCGCTAAGCTGGCCGAGGACGAGCCCACACTCCACGTCGAGGCCCAGGGCCAGGCAATCGAGATACGTGGAGAGCGTGGCGCGCCGCAGGAGACCCTGTCGCCAGGCGTTGACCGCGTCCATCCGCTGATGGCCGGCGACGAGGCGCTGGAGCCGACTCAGGAACAAGACCTGCGTGGGAGTGTACGGTCGAGGCGCACTCATCTCCCTACCCTCACGTCGGCGGCGCTCGGTTCTCGCCTCTCATAACGAATGATAGCTCAACGACGACACGGATGCCCGGATGCCTGGTCGAAATGCGTTGAGACCGCGCGTCTTTCGCTGTGGAGAACCCGGCCGAGGGCCGTCTGCCGCGTCTGCCGGTGCTTGCCGGGCAATGGGGGCTCTGCTATACTGGCAGTCAGGAGAAGACGCTGGCGTTATGGAGAAAGTGGGCATGCCCCACTTTCTTTGCTGTAACGGCCGGGCGCGCGGCCGCCTGTGGGGGAGCGGTGAAGAACGACTTCGCTACGGCGATGGCGTCGCTGGCACGCGAGAAAGGCGTCGAGCCCGAAGACATTCTGCAGGCGCTCACGGCGGCGCTTATCGCCGCGTATCGGCGCGACGTGAACGCGCCGCCCACCCAGCGCGTCAGCGTCGAGGTCGACCGGCAGACGGGGCGGGCCCGTGTCTCCTGCAGCAAGACGGTCGTCGGGGAGGTTCGCGACCCGCAGGTCGAGCTTGCGCTGGCCGAGGCGCGGCGCCTCAGCCCGGACGCCGCGCCGGGCGACACGATCGAGGTCGAGTCCACGCCTAGCAATTTCGGTCGCATCGCCGCGCAGACGGCGAAGCAGGTCGTCCTTCAGCGGCTACGTGAGGCCGAGCGCGACCGCATCTACCGTGAGTTCGCCCAGCGCGAGGGCGAGCTTATCTTGGGCATCCTGCAGCGCTCGGAGCCGCGCGGCTGGATCGTCGACTTGGGGCGCGCAGAGGCTGTGCTGCCGCCGACGGAGCAGGTGCCGACCGAGCCGTACCGCGCTGGCCTGCGCCTGAAGTTCTATCTGGTCGAGGTCGAGCGCACGTCCAAGGGGCCGGTCATGACCGTCTCGCGGACGCATCGCGGGCTGCTGCGCCGGCTACTGGAGCTGGAGGTGCCGGAGGTCTTTCAGGGTCTGGTCGAGCTGAAGGCCATGGCCCGTGAGCCAGGCTCCCGCTCGAAGGTGGCCGTCGCCGCGCGGCAGGCCGGGCTCGACCCCGTCGGCGCGTGCGATGGGCCGCGCGGCGTGCGCATCCAAAACGTCGTCAGCGAGCTGCTGGGCGAGAAAATCGACGTCATCCAATGGCACGCCGAGCCGGCCACGTTCGTGGCCAACGCGCTCAGCCCGGCGCAGGTGGTGAGCGTCGAGCTGGACCACCCTGAGCGGACGGCAACGGTGCTCGTGCCAGAGCGCCAGCTCTCGTTGGCCATCGGCAAGGAAGGGCAGAACGCGCGCCTGGCGGCCAAGCTCACCGGCTGGCGCATCGACATCAAGGCGGCCGAGGTGGCCGCGGCTCCGCCCGCCGCCACGCTGGGTGGCAGCGCGGAAGGCATCGGGCGCTAGCCCCGCCGCCGCGAGCCGGCCCGAGCGTCGCACGGACCCGCGGCAGGAGCAAGCCAGGTGGCGGAACGCCCGAGCGGACGCCGGCGACACCTCCCGGAGCGCCGCTGCGTCGCGTGTCGGCAGGCGCGCGCGAAACGGGAGCTGGTACGCGTCGTGCGCACGGTCGAGGGCGCGGTGGTCATCGATCCGACCGGCAAGCGCAGCGGGCGTGGGGCGTATCTCTGCCGTGCACGCTC